>JAFSTZ010000444.1 GCA_017445525.1 Eubacterium sp. | reverse complement strand
AGTGCATCAAGCAGATCCTGATTCTCGATATCCATGTTGTAACCGAGGATGTGTATCTCCTTTTTTCTGGAGGGCGTCTCATCCGTAGCCGGGATCACCTGCTCACAGGAGATCTCAACCCCCGGAATCACCTCGATAGGCCTGCCCTCGGAAGCCTTGATGGCTCTCGCAACCCCCGCCACGGTATCGTGATCGGTGACCGCCATCGCCACAAGATCCTTCTCAAGCGCCTTCTCGACCAACTCCTCGGGCTCATCTGTCCCGTCCGAGCACGTCGAATGCATATGTAAATCTATAAGTTGCATCTATCTCTCCTTTCATAACCCATCCATCTGTGACAGCACGCGTTCAACGTCTGCTTCGTATTCGGGCTTTTTGGTGCGTATGCGATCCATCTCGTTCAGCACCTCCGTCATCACTTTTGTATTATAATCAAGCTGCTCCCTGAGCTTTCCCCTCTTCTGGTTCAGCTCGTGCCGCACCTCCACCATCTCCGACGGATCGATGAGAGCCTTTGCCTGGGTGAACCAGATCTCTCTGTCCCTGACACCTATGGCGCGGAGCGTATTTATCAGTATCTCGTGATTCTCCTCGATCTGTATCGTGCCCTCTCTCTGTCTCGCCCACTCACGCTTGGCCTGACGGTACTGATTGTAGACGAAGTCCAGCTCAGTCGAGTTTCTCACGTGATACTTGGTCGTCAGATACTCCAGGGCACGGAAATTGTTTACATAGTTTATCTTGACACGGTTGGTGAGAGAGACGGCCCGTCCCTGTTTCTTCTCAACAACTATCATCTCCATACGGTTTTTCCTGGCCTCACTCATGATGAGCGCCACCACTAAAAATGCAAAGGCTCCGGCTGCGATAAACGGAACCGTGATGTCAACCTCCCACGCCGCATAGATAACTCCGAGTGCTACGGCCGCCAAAAACAGGATCACACCGAAGACCTTGGATATAGTCTTCAGACTGCGCTGCTTGCGTATGATCTCCTGTTTTTCGTTTGCCAGGAAGTTCTTCTCTCCTCCGAGACGCCTGAGATCGTTGTGTATCTTGACCTGCATATCCTCGTACTCGAGAAGCTTCTCGATGTCTTTGGGCACGTCCTCCTCAAATCTGTCAAGCGACTTCCTCTGCGCCTCACTGATCTGATACCGCTTGTGCCTCAGTGATTTTCTGAGCTCTGTCAGCTCAACTATCCTTTTGGCACTGTCAAGGATCTTTTTCTTCTCCTCCTCGGGAGCCTGATCGATCAGCTGTATGTCCTTTAGATATGAAGTAACACGACCATACTCAAATTTAACTTCCTCGCACGATCTTTTCGCATCGATTATAGTATCTCTTAACCGCTCGAGATAGGCGATCCTGGATGTATTATCCTTTAAATCTACATTTTCTTTTTCAAAATAGACCGGCTCCTTTAGGATGTCGTCTACTTTGGCTGATTCAGCTGCTCTCTCCTCCGAAAGAGAAGAAAACTCCTCCGGTTCCGGAGGCTGGGATTCTTTATTTTTCTTTCGAAACTTAAACCACCTAAACCGCACTTTCAGCCGCCTTTCTTAAATCTTCTTTATACTTATCTATCAAGCCTCCATCAGGGGCAACCTCGGGTAATGAAGCTTTAACTTCATCAAAGTGACTCCTGATAGCTTCAAGCTGAGCATTGTTCATACCGTGGGCGATACACTCCCGTTCAAACTCCTCCGTCTTTCCAAGCATCAAAAGAAGATATAAATAATGATGCAACGACTCCGGGCGATGGTTTCTGGCATATGCCTCCTTGAAATCCCTGGCAGCATCCTCAAAGCCCGCCGTATAAAAATGCGCTATCCCCTGATTGTGCAGGATGTTTCCGTAGGACTCGGGCGAGAAGTTCACAGCGTAAACACCGTTCAACAGCTTTCTGTAAGCCTGTGAGCTTTTGGCATAGAGTCCGGCGCGCATATAGTTGTCGGCCATTATCTTCTTTTTCTCGTGGAGCGGCAGACTGATGATGCCGTCTATGATACGGATCAACTCTCTGATCTCATGCTCCCTGTAGTAGTCACAGGCACACAGGATGGTCACCACCAGATCCTTCAGCCTGTTGCCGTTGGTGATCATGATATCGAGCTTTTTTGCCAGAGTGTCGTTTTCCGTCTCGTCCCTGAGCCACTGAACGAGATTTTTCGTAAAAAAATCTTCCGTGATGGTATAGATGTTGTTCCCGATATAGTGACACAGCTCCTCCAGGCTATATACCTTTGCTCCGGTATACGGCATGGTGAACGGTTTATCAGCTACTTTTCCACGACATCTTATGAACACTTTACGGTTTCCTCCCAAACTCTGTTGCTGCCCGGCATAGTCTCGCCAAAGCCTTTATCCCTTATGGTAAACACGGCGGTATCAGGGCTCTCAAAGCGCACCCTGAGTCCGAGTCTCACCAGCCTGTCGACCTTTCCCATAACAGGAGAGATATCGAGCATGAACTTCCTCTCCTCCCCGTCAAACGCCGTCTTTGATGTGATCACGATCTCGGTATCGCCGTCCGGTATCAGATCGATCTCAGTATCCTCGTCAAACCAGGGATCCCCGGCCGATGCCAGCACGACATCATGCGCATGTCCGTCCTCATATACCTGCATGGTCAGATTCACCGGCACCATATCCGGCGAAAAGACCACATAGTCCTCAAGTCTTTTCTTATCTCCAAACTCCTTTGCCGCGTATACGGCACCACTCACATAGAGATTTCTCCCTCTGAACAGCCGCCTGCCGACGGCAAGCCTCGGAAGCAGGTCATCAGCCCACTCAGTCTCAAAACCCTCTCCCGTCATAAACAGCGATGAGATGATCTGTCCCTTTATGGCTGAGTGAACGATATTCTCAAAAACCACTCCCCTGACATCCTTCCCCTCCGATGTCAGTGACGCATCCGACTCGGCCGACTTAAACGCCTTGGTATAATCACGCTCAGTCACTCCAACCAGCGCCGGCTTGTGCGAACGGTCTATCTTCAACTGCTCATATACCATCCTGTCCCCGTCATAGTCAAAGAGCCCCACATCACTGGTCCACAGCTCCTTTTTCTGGTACAGAACATAGTACATATAGCTTCTTTTATGATCGATGATCCTCACTCTGTCGCTGTCAAGATCGATCAGAGCCAGTGACTCATACAGCTTGTCAACAAAGGATTTTTCCAGTGTAGGAACCGTGATGACGAGCATTTTTATCTTCTCGGCCGGATATCTGCCTCTGGTGAGTGAAAGCGTTTTTCTGAAAAAATACGCCAGCACCCTCTCAGGAGGGACTTCTTTTTCCCCATCCATAACAGGTAAATCCTTTTTTAACTTATCCAGAAAACCGCGGATAGTCGCTCTTTCACCGAGCTCAACTGCTGTCTCTATCAAAGCATCGGGGTTGTCCTCTGACTGTCCCATCAGGACAGGCTCCATCAACTCACGGTCATAAACCGCAAGTTGCGACACCTCATCACAGAGATCCATACCTATTATCAGTGTTCTGTCATCCATGTGTTCTTCCTATCCGGGCGATAAACCCCAATCCGCCTAAATCCTTTACTTTCACGCGACGATACCAACGCCCGTCACATCAGCTTGAAAAGCGCCTTTGCCAGCTGCTGCTCCCTGATAAACTCCTTTGCCAGACGCTCGTACTTCTTTTCATCACCGGCCGACTTGGCCTGCTGCATGGCATTTACCTGCTCAAACATACTGCCGTTACCGGAGATGGTCTCTTTTTTCTTCAGCTCAAACTCCTTGGAATGCTTGCCGGTCTCCTCCTCATATATGTATCCCGTCGTCGTCTCATCTGCAAAAAGCAGCACTGCAGCGGTATATATCCCGTCAAAAACCTTGTTCATCGGGTGCGATTCATACTCACCCGACCTATTTTTATAGAAGAAAAATACTCCCTTCGGCGTGCTGCTGTAGTACTGAACGATGACCGGCGTCCTGATCT
>JAFSTZ010000443.1 GCA_017445525.1 Eubacterium sp. | reverse complement strand
GAGGATCCCACTGGCGGAGGCTGCCGTGTATGTGGCGACTGCACCCAAGAGCAACGCCTCATACATGGCTATCGATAGTGCGTTAAGCTATGTGAGGACCCATCCCGGCTACGCCATCCCTCCTTATCTGCAGGATTCTCACTATAAGGGGGCAGCAAAGCTCGGCAGAGGGCTTGATTACAAGTATGCCCATGATTTCCCGGGGCACTACGTGGATCAGCAGTATCTGCCGGACGAGGTGAAAGACGAGCGCTTCTTTGAGCCGGGGGAGAACGGATACGAGCTGAAGATCAGGGAGTACTTCAAGAAGATAGGTAAGAGCTAAGATGAGCAGTAAATCGGACAGCAACGAGCCACGCCAGATTCGGATTGCTTACGCGCAATATAAATTCAGGAGATAATTAATTTATGAACAATGAAAACAATAAAACCAATCAGGATTTATCCGAGGAACCAAAACGACCGACGTCTCACCGTGTGATTGCGTGGGTGGTCATCGTACTACTTGTGTCGATGTACACCATAACATTTATATCTGCCATATCGGGAGGCGGTTCGACATCAGCTCTTTTTATGATGAGTTTGGGGTCGACGATATTTATACCCTGTTTGCTGTGGGGGTATTTGTGTCTGTGGAGATGGAGTGTGAAACGGAGCAGAAAGAAGATCATGCAGAGTATGTCGATGAGCGAGTCAGGAGCGGATGAAGCATCAGGAGATGCTTCTGACAGCATAGAGACGGAAAAGACTGATGCTGCAGAGTGAGCCGGAGATTGCAGTAAACGAACATATAATATGTGGTGAATTGGACGGGAAAGTCCATAAACAGTATAAGGAGAATACAGATGGGAAGTGAAAGCAGAGACAAAGTCATAGTAAAAACGAGTATCATCGGCATCGTGGCAAATGTCTTTTTGGCTGCGTTCAAGGCGATCGTGGGACTGATATCAAACTCGATAGCAGTTGTACTTGATGCCGTCAACAATCTGAGTGATGCGCTGTCATCCGTGATCACTATCATCGGAACCAAGCTCGCATCAAGGAAGCCGGACAAGAAGCATCCTCTGGGACACGGGCGGATAGAGTATCTGACAGCGATGATAGTTGCTGCTATCGTTCTTTACGCCGGTATCACGGCCGGGATCGAGTCTGTGAAGAGTATTATGAACCCTGAGACGCCGGAGTATCATGTTGCCGGACTGATCATCATCTCTTCGGCGGTGATTGTTAAGCTGATCTTAGGTATCTATGTAAAGAAAAAAGGAAAAGAGGTCAATTCGGGAGCTCTGGTTGCATCCGGATCAGATGCGCTTTTTGACGCTGTAATATCGCTCTCGGTGCTTGCCAGTGCCATCATTTTTATAGTATGGGGAGTCAGTCTTGAGGCCTATGTGGGTGTGATCATATCGATAGTGATCATCAAAGCCGGCGTGGAGATGCTTATGGAGACGCTGGATCAGATCCTGGGCAAAAGAGTTGACAGAGAGATCATGTCGAAGGTGAAAAAGACGGTCTGTGAGGAACCACAGGTGATGGGGGCCTACGACCTGATCATGCATGATTACGGGCCGGACAGGTATGTGGCGTCCGTGCATGTGGAGATCCCGGACACCATGACGGCTACTGAAATAGATAAACTGGAGAGAAATATAGCTGATCGGGTATTTGCAGAGCATGGTGTGATCATGACAGGCGTGGGGATATATGCCGTGAACACCACTGATGATGAGATAAATGCTCTGCGCTCGGAGGTGACTCATACGGTTATGGAGCATGAAGGCGTGCTTCAGATACATGGGTTCCACGTTGATAAGGAGGAAAAAAGGGTATTCCTCGATATCATCATGGATTATGGCATGGAAGACAGAAGAGAAACCTTTGAGCATATCTGCAATGATCTCACGAGTGCTCATCCCGAGTATGAGTGGAGGATCACGCCGGATATCGATTTTTGATTAAAAAAATTCCTTGCATATAAGCGTGATTTTTGATAAAATGGTTAATGGCACAGATGCTTATGGATCAACTTACAGCAATTCCTGTTCAGGTTTTTTGTATGACGTATTGAGATTGTCTGGTATGTGTTATGGAGAAATCTTCGGATGGGTTACAACTTGAGAGTCTGGTAAAAACGTGAAAAAATCAACGATAATCCGTG
>JAFSTZ010000442.1 GCA_017445525.1 Eubacterium sp. | reverse complement strand
GGCGACCTTCTATGTGGCCACAGATCCATACAGCTTCAAGTTCATCAAGAAGATGATCAAGGAATCCGGTGTTCCGAAGAAGGTTAAGTACAAGCGCTTAGGATGATCATCAGCGTATTTTTCAGGAAGAGGTACAGAGGATGCAGTATGTTTTGATCATGAATTCATGGGTCCTGATATGTTCATTGATTGGGTTTATCTATGGTGCGAGAAGGTATTTTAAACCCAAAAAGCCTATTTTTCTTCAGCTCGTTACCTGTGCGGTAGCCTGCATGATGTATGCAAGACTTTTTCATGTGCTGTTTGTTCTTGTTCAGGGAGGACTGAATCTCGGCTTTGATATCGGTATGCTGGGTATTGCCGGTTCTCTGATGTTCATAATGTCAGCTAACTACGGACAGATGGATTCTCTGGTTGATGATGGTACCAGGAAGTTTTTGCTGACAAGGATTATAGCACTTATTGCTCCTGTTATTGTTATAGGATTCTTTGTGCTGATTTTTATTACGATCGAGTTTATTGAGGTCAGAGTCAGTGTAGCAGTGGTTACATTTTTCATGATCCCCTGTGCTTACTACAGTTTAAAACATCTCATTATCTATGATGTAAATCTGGGACTCATACGTTCTCTGCGTCCGTATAATCTTTTGGGAATACTGTATGCGATCACGATCATGATGGAGCTTTTCGCTGAGTACAACGGTATTGTACCCATGTACATAGTATCGATGATCGTTCAGGGATTGATCACGATCGCTATGGTTCCGGTCGCACGGAAAGGGGTGATGAGATGGACAATATAGTATATGCCATATACATATGTTTGATGGTTCCGATGCTGATGTCCCTTGCACTCCTTCATGGCAGGGCAAAGCTTATCGTGGGATATATACTGATAGGCAGCACTATCTGTCTGGTGGCTTCGGAGTTAAACGGTGTTTTGTATCCGTTCTTCGGTGATATGCTCACGTTCAGCACTACTATATCGCCTATCACCGAGGAGATACTTAAGGCACTTCCGGTTCTGTTTTTTGCTTTTGTGGTTTCTGATAACCGTTCAGTGCTGGTGCAGATATCGTTTGCGGTCGGACTGGGGTTTGCTATACTTGAGAACTCGATAGTATTGGTTCAGAATCTTTCAGATATAGATATACTTTGGGCGTTTGTTCGAGGTATCGGTGCCGGTCTGATGCATGGTGTTTGCACGGTTACAGTCGGCATCGGGATGGCAGCGATACACAAAAAGAAGAAGCTGTTTGCATGCGGCACGACAGCGCTTTTGTTTATGGCGATGACTTATCACGCCATATACAATACGATCGTTATGTCTGATTATAAATATTTCGGATTTGCTCTTCCTTTGATCACATATATCCCCATCAATATACTGATGAGGAAAAAGGCAAAGGAGAGAAGGTTAAAGGCCGCCAGTGCGGCAGCTGCGCGTGCACTGCTGCAGGAAACGGAGGAATAACATATTATACGAATTGGTACAATGCATCTCTCCTCATAGCAAGGACGACGGCTGTACCCGGTTGGATGATCCAATCCGCAGTATAGTCCGCTGTCAAACCTTCCGGTCCGGTGACGGCAACTACGGTGATGCCGTTCTTTTTATGTAACTGAAGATTTTCGATCGACTTGTTGCCCCATTCCTTCTTGGCGGTTACTTTTACTATGCAGAGACCATCGCCGATATCGGTATACTCCAGAAAGTCCTCTGAGATGAGAGTTTTTGCCATACGCAGTGCTGACTCATCCTCCGGGATCACTACCTCATCGGCGCCTACTTTTTTCAGGATCTCACTCTCACGAACACCTGCTGCGGTCGCTATGATGTGGTCAACACCGCATTCTTTGGTGACCATGGTGCATATCACGCTTGCACGGAGATCACTGGCAAGGTCGATGATGGCGACATCTATGTTTTCCAGACCGATATCCTCCAGAGCATCGGCTTTTGACATATCAAGTGAAACTGCTGAGGTGAAGCGGTCAGCGACGCTGTCTATCTTTTCGATATCAGAATCTGCTACAAGTACGGTTGCACCGGTCAGCGCTACGGTGTCGGCGACTTTCATACCGTATCTTCCGAGTCCGAGTACAGCATAGTTTTTTTCTCTCATGTGAGTGATCCTCCTTGTTATCCTATGATGAAACGACCTTTGGCGGGACGAACATTATTTGAGCTGCCCGGTCCCGTCTTGAAAAACAGAGCCATGGATATGGGACCGATACGTCCGAGTATCATGGCTATGATCAGGATGATCCTGCCTGCCAGATGCAGATCCGGCGTCAGACCGCGGCTGAGTCCCACGGTACAGAGTGCGCTTGTAACCTCATACAGTGCATCGGCGAGCAGTACCTTCTCCGTTATTATCAGTGCTGCCGTAAGTGTAAATAACGTAAACAGATGCATGGTAACGATAGCCATGGCTTTTCTCACCATATCATCTGAGATTCGTCGGCCAAATACAGTGATCTCATATTTTCCGCGTAAAAATGTTCCGAGATTTGCAACGACTACAAACATGGTGATGGTTTTTACACCACCCGCGGTACCTACAGGCGATCCTCCGATAAACATCAGTATATCACCTATGAATGATGTTGACTGATGCATATCTGCCTGTGAAAACGTGGTAAAGCCTGCAGTTCGATAGGTCACGGACTGGAACATGCTGTTCATGACCTTTTCACCGACATTCATATTGCCGATGGTTTTTGGGTTGTCCCACTCGAGAGCCAGAGTCATGATCGTTCCGAAGACGATGAGTACGGCTGTGATGATCAGAACAAGTTTTGTGTGTTCTCCGGAAGTCGGACTGTCTTTTCTTTGCTTATAAAAGACACGTCGTGTAAATCCGAGATCAAACCAGACAACATAACCGATACCTCCTGCAACTATCAGAAACATGGTAGTGATGAGGACGGCAGGCTTGTCGTAGTACTGAGTCAGACTGTCAGGCCCTATGATATCTATACCTGCGTTACAGAAGGCGGATACGGATGTGAAAAATGAGTACCATATCCCTTTGACCCAGCCGAATTGCGGTATAAATGCAAAGAAATAACCCAGCGCACCTATCGCCTCAACGGTAAGCGTGCCTTTGAATACACGTGCGATAAACGGTCTTACACCGCGCATGCTTTCCAAGTTGAAAGAGTCCTTCAGAAGCATCATGCCATAGAAGTTTTTCCTGCGCTTCTCAGTAGCGATGATGACCATGGATATTACAGCAACGATACCCAGACCGCCAAGCTGTATCAGGAGTAGTATGACGATATGCCCAAAAAGGCTCCAGTAGCTGTAGGTATCAACTACTACGGAACCTGTCACACAGACGCTGGTCGTGGATGTAAACAGAGCTGTAGAGAACTCCGGAACCTCGCCGGAAGTGGTTGCTATCGGGAGCATCAAAAGAAGAGCTCCTATGAGGATCAGGAGCATGAAACCCAGGGGGATGATCCGGGAGGGACTCGCCTGAGCTACTTTTCTCATGACGTTCTTGGTGGTCTTGTTTATCGCTTTCATGTGCGATATTATATCACAGTATGGAACATTTGTAAACGAGAAAATCAAAGATTGACAATAATTATCATAACAATTATAATATATAAATATGTTATTACACAGCCTGAACAAACTGTATGCCGTTTGTGACGGGCATGGATCGTTTGTAATAAGTGATATGAAAGCCGAAAGGATGCGCACGGATGGATTTTTTACGGATGAATCAGTTGGATATCATGCTCGTGCTTACGGGGATACTGACTTTGCTTTTATTCTTTTCGATAGCGGTCAGCAATCTCTCTGCGAAAAGCCGTCCTTCTTTTATCCTGATCATCGCAAGTACGACCATGCTTCTTTTGGCTGACAGATATGCTTATATCTATCGTGGGGATCCGAGTGAACTCGGATTCTGGATGGTTAGGATATGCAATTTTCTGACATTCTTTGCAACCATATCGGTTGTGTTCTTTTACAATGCCCTTTTGAAGGGGATGGTTGGCGTTGTATCCAGGCAGAAGAAAGTACCGACGTTTTTACGTATAGTGGATATCTGTTGTATTATTCAGGTTGTGCTGATCATAGTTTCTCAGTTTACCGGTCTTATATATACATTTGATGAGATGAATCAGTATCAGAGGGCGCCTCTGAGTGTCGTCAGCTTTGTTTTGCCCCTTGTATGTATGGTACTTCAGTTAGTTGTCATATACCGTTATCGCGATCGCTTCGGAAAGAGGATACGCGGCGTTATCTATATGTTTGACATCGTTCCGTTTTTAGCCGGTGTGGTACAGATATTTGTCTACGGACTATCTTTGGTAAATATTTCCATAGCCGTTATGGTGATAATCCTGTATATCATCGTATTGAACGATATGAATCTGAGAACTGCAAAGATCGACTCCATGGAGATGGATCACCTGAGAGAGCAGCAGAAAAGATTGGGTCGTCTGCTGGATCAGACGACCACGACGCTTATCGCAGCACTGGATGCCAAGGAGGAGTATACTCACGGGCATTCAGCCAGAGTTGCAAAGTATGCCAGGGCTATCGCCGAGTACGCAGGCAAGGATGAAAAGGAGTGCGATGAGATATACTATGCAGGACTGCTCCACGATATAGGAAAGATAGGTATTCCGGACGAGATCATCAATAAAAACGGAAGGCTTACACCTGAGGAATACGAGATCATGAAGCAACACCCGGTTCTCGGCAGGCAGATCCTGTCCGGGATCACGGAGATGCCGTATCTGGCTATCGGGGCGAACTTTCATCACGAGCGTTATGACGGAAAGGGCTATCCCGAGGGACTTGTCGGCAAAGAGATCCCGGAGCTGGGCAGGATCCTGGCGGTTGCCGATGCTTATGATGCCATGTCATCAAATCGAAGCTATCGCAACGCCATCCCACAGCAGAAGATACGTGAGGAGTTTATCAAAAACTCGGGGACACAGTTTGATCCCGAGTTTGCTCAGATCATGCAGCACCTGATAGATCTGGATTCCGAGTATCAGATGAAGGAGAAAAATGTTTCCGTGGCTCTTTCAGATGATACTGAGATGGTGCATGATGAGTACAGGGGACAAACTGCCGAAGGTATCCTGATCACTGATGAAATCACGATGATAAGACTGAAGTGCGTACCGGAGGATGGATCGGGTATGCCGTCATTTATATTGT
>JAFSTZ010000441.1 GCA_017445525.1 Eubacterium sp. | reverse complement strand
GTCTCTGACGGTGAAGGAACCACGGAAGCTCCGTATGTTCTCATAACCTCACGTCTGAACGGCTTCTGCTCATATGAAACCTTGACCATATAAACCTTGCAGTCAAGTCCTAAGTATGCGCAAGCCATAGAGAGAGCCGTGCCCCACTGGCCGGCGCCGGTCTCGGTGGTCACACCCTTCAGTCCCTGTGTCTTTGCATAGTAGGCTTGGGCGATCGCTGAGTTGAGTTTGTGGGATCCACTGGTGTTGTTTCCCTCAAACTTGTAGTAGATCTTAGCCGGAGTATCCAGCTTTTTCTCGAGGCAGTATGCTCTTACCAGAGGTGACGGACGATACATCTTGTAGAAGTCCCTGATCTCTGCCGGGATCTCTATAAATGCTGTGTCGTTATCAAGCTCCTGAGCAACCAGCTCATCACAGAAGACAGCACCGAGTTCCTCGGCCGAGAGTGGTTGGCCTGTGCCCGGGTTGAGCAGAGGAGCCGGCTTGTTCTTCATATCGGCTCGCACGTTGTACCACTCCTTGGGCATCTCGCTTTCTTCGAGATAGATCTTGTAGGGTATTTCTTTTGACATGTCTTTCCTCCTTATTCAAAATTATTCCCCAATACGCAAAACATGATTGCATTATCTCACATTAAGATAGGATTGTCAATATTTTTAGTGGTGGGTGTATTTTTTCGTTGTCAAATATGTTAATATATGATAAAATATATTTCGTGACTGTTCGATCGGGACCATCTGAAATATAGGATGGTTTTGATGAATATGTCAGTTATGCTTTATAGGTGAAAGGGTTGATATATGGAAAAAACGGACATTCCCGACATGGAGCCTGTGACCATAAGAAATATGCGTAAAAAGGGTATTACCGTAAAGGTTGCACTGAAGAAACTCGGAACCAAAACTATAGTAGCTGCCATATGCGTTTTGGTTTTCTTTATTGCCATGATGTCAGTTATGGTTGCGATGCTTTATTCATCATCCAAAGAGACTATCATGGTCAGTGGTGAGCTGCAGGCAGCGAGATCCGCATCGGTCTTGGAGAAGTTTCTTTCGCAGGGCAATGATGTAGTTAAGGAAGCCAGCTACGGTATCGAGAAGATGCTTTCCGAAAATAGGCAGCATGAGGATATCGTTCAATATATGGTTGACCTTACCGACAATATAAAGAATTCCATCGATGACAGATTTACCGGTGTATACGGATATGTGGACGGCGAGTATATGGACGGAGCCATGTGGGTTCCGGAAGCGGACTATGTGCCTCAGGAACGTCCATGGTATATAAAGGGATTCGCCGCGGGAGGACAGCTGGTTTTGGTTGAGCCATATATGGATATGGAGACCGGCGGGCTCACCATGACGGCTGCCAAGCTTTTGAGCGACGGTGAAAGCGTGGTCGCTCTTGATATAAAGATGGATATGATGACGGAGATATCCGGAGTGGATACCGAGGATAAGATCGATATCATCCTTGACAGTTCGGGTTCGGTTATGGCTCATACCGATCCGGAGCAGATCGGACATAATTACAGAAATGAAGATGATACACTTGGGGCTGCTCTATACGAAGTCGTTATGAAGGTCAGAGGCGGCAGCTTTGAGTTCAGTTACGACGGTTCAGACTATGTGGCGTTTTTGCTTCCCATCGACAATCAGACATTTTCTGTCTCTCTGATCGATTCCAGAAAGAGCCTTGCGCCGTTGATGTATCTTTTGATCGCATTAGTGCTTGTAACTCTTGTTGCTGTGGGGATACTTGCCCTGATATTTATAAGTATGGGTCTGAAGTCACTGACGGTGAGTGATCTGAACGTCAAACTGTCGGAAACCACATATCAGACTGAGAAAGCTATCGCCGAGAGCCAGGCAAAGTCGGCATTTCTCTCAAACATGTCGCATGAGATACGTACTCCTATAAATGCCGTGCTCGGCATGAACGAGATGATACTTCGCGAGTGCAAGGATGAGAGTATCCTTGAGTATTCGGCGAGCATCAAGACTGCGGGAGACACGCTCCTCGGCCTGATAAATGATATACTTGATTTTTCCAAGATCGAAGCGGACAAGATGGAGATCGTGCCGGTAGAGTACGAGCTTTCATCCGTGTTAAATGATCTTGTAAATATGGTCAGGACCCGTGCAGAGGCAAAGGATCTCGAGCTGAAACTGGATTTTGACAGCAGCACTCCGAACCTGCTTTTCGGAGATGAGATACGTGTAAAACAGATCATAACAAATATCCTGACAAATGCCGTGAAGTACACTGAGAAAGGCTCCATAACATTTATAGTGAAATACGGAGAGGCTATGGGCGAGCCGGATCATATCATGCTTGATGTACGTGTGATCGATACCGGTATCGGCATAAAGAAAGAGGATATAGACAGGCTGTTTATCAAGTTTGACAGGATCGAGCAGGAGAGAAACAGAAATATCGAGGGAACCGGTCTGGGTATGGCTATCACGCAGAGTCTGCTGAGACAGATGGG
>JAFSTZ010000440.1 GCA_017445525.1 Eubacterium sp. | reverse complement strand
CACTGGTCCTGCTGCCTGAGGAATCATATGCTCTGATCCTGTTCCTGCTCGGTATATCCATGATAGTTTACGGCGTATACCTGCTGATCTACTATCTCCGGCTGGCGAGACATATGGTAGGCGGAAAAGCGGTCATGTACCAGGCTGTCATCATCATGGATGTCGCTCTTTTTACAACATCCATCTCAGCATTGAACAACAGGTTTGTTATCCTCATATATTTGCTGGGTCTATATGCGTTCAGTGGAGTGGTTGATATACTGAGAGCTCTCGAGGCCAAGAACGCGGGCTCAGACTGGAAACTGAAGTTTGTCAACGGCATCGCAAATATGGCATTTGTCATAGCGCTGATCATCATCGGATTTGTAGTCGGAAGGACGGATATATTTGTCTACGGATATGCATTCAGTATCGCCTACTCCGGCGTCATGAGGATCGTCAATACGTTTAAGCGTACAGCTATTGTTTATATACAGTAAATCGAGTAGGGGGATTTATCCACCTACTCGCTGCGCCGCCTGCGTGCAGCATCGCTGCAAATAACCATGTGCAGGCGTGTGCAAATTAAAACCGGCTCCCACACACAGATGGGAACCGGTATATTTATATCTAGAATAATCCTCTGCTGTTCACTATTGCAGGTCTGATGCATGTTCATTCTTGTACTTTCTGAACTTCTTGGAATTCTTCTCAAGAATATCGAACTCTGACGGAGCAGGGATATTCTCGATCGCTGTATTCATATAGTTGCGAAGAACGCCCACAAGTACAAAAGGCTTAACAAATGTTGAATGAATGATCGACCAGATGATAAGCGCACCTACTGCAGCAATAGCGATCGTAAGTGCTGTCTCATTTGAAAGGATGTTGATAACCTTGTTCGGCTCTGTCCCTTCACTGAGCTTCCTGATCTCGATAGCAAGCACCTGGATATAATGAGGGAACTGCAGAGCTACCAGATAAAAGATCCCGAAAAATGCTCCGCCGATAACGATAAGTGATGCCAAACCGATACCGAAAACTCTTCCCATGTTCTTCAGAAAGGTCTTGCCGTGCTTGAAAAATGTTACGGCACCCTCACATGTAGCCTTAAATGCATTCTGATCCTTGCGGTAGAACACCCATCCGAGGCAGCAGTCGCAAAGATAATTTACGATCGTGTTGATCACGATACTTATCGCACTTCCGATCGCACTGCCGGAGTCTCCTCCGATCGCCTCTCCGATCTTGGTTATCGCGTGACCGATCTCACCAAAGATACCCTTGATGATGCTTGTTGCTGCATAGTAAAGCGCTACGGTACCGAACCTTTCCTTAACCATGGTCTTTCCTGTCTGCCACGGATTGTCAGGAATCTTGTCCTCAGTAACCGCCTTCATGATAACTGCGATCTGCCCGGCCTTGATCACGTACATAAAGAAATGTGCGATGATAGCCACCAAAACGATAGCGATCACAGCGCCGACACCCATGCCTACCAAAGGAGCTCCGGTAAAGTGGAAAAGCTTTTTCCCCAAAAGAAATCCACCGTATGAAAGACCTGCGATCATCGCCATAAAGATGATAGAGAAAACAAGTCTTCTGATCGAGAACCCAAGCACCTTTTTGTAAACAGCGCCGTTACTCAAAGTTTGATTCATTGTTTCTTTCCTCCTTTTATTATTTTGAGGCATATAAATGCCCGCTTATTTGTAGACAGCTCACACATTGATGCATGACGGCTGTTACATACACACTAAATGAGGGCTGACATCTCTATGTCTGCCCCCTTACTTTGCGATCACTCGCAGGGTGGGTAATGGGATTCGAACCCACGGCCTTCAGAGCCACAATCTGACGCGCTAACCAACTGCGCTATACCCACCAT
>JAFSTZ010000050.1 GCA_017445525.1 Eubacterium sp. | reverse complement strand
GGGAGAGGTCACCATTACAAGATATGAGACCAAGGCTGTTCAAGATGAGGCTTATGATGCTATGCTTAGATTTGTAGATGATAATCCTATGTATGCTCTCCGATTTCTTGAGAAGCATGCGGATAAGTTTAGTGATTCAAAAAGAGCAGAAATCAGGGCACATATTATGAAGGAGATAGATTCAGTAGGAAAGGAGTATCTCTCCAGACAAGCGTTTGATGCTGAGTACGTAACATATGATGAACCCTCAGATTCAAATGGCTATACAATTCTGAATATTGATAAAATAGAAGCGATAGTTTCTTATTTTGCAAAAAAAGTAGAGAATCTGTTTAAGGTTAAACTTATGAAAATGCTATGGTATGCAGATGTTCTCTTTTACAAGCAATCCGGGCATTCCATGACAGGAATGGTTTATCAACATGAAGCTATGGGAGCTTTGCCCATCGGTCACTATAAGCTTATGGCACTTGAAAATGTTGACGTCAGAGAAGAGATGAGTCGTAGCTTTGATGTGATACTGCATATTTATCCAATACAAGGAATGGATTATACTATTCTGAGTCCTGAGGAGAAAAATGTTCTGGATAAGGTTATAGATAAGTTCAAACCCTTTTCGACCAAAGAAATAGTTGAATATATGCATAGAGAAAAGGCATATACTGATACGAATCCTGGAGAGATTATTCCTTTTAGTCTTGCTTCAGAGATAAGAGATTTTTAGAATATAAGCAAGAACAAGCCTCCGGGAATCTCACCTCGGAGGCTTGTTCTTATCCTTATCTTTCACAGCATCTGCCTTGACTTCATAAAAAACCTATGGTATGATAGGTATTAGTTAAATGAGCTACGGCGACTGACGACTACCCTACGCTGTATCTGAGATGCAAAGGTAGGAAATGTGACAGTTAATTAAATCAAGGAGCAAACTATGATATCAACTAAAGGAAGATACGCACTCAGAGTGATGATCGATCTGGCGGAGCATATAGATGAAGACAGGGTTCCGCTCAAGGACATAGCTGAGAGACAGGATATTTCTAAAAAATATCTCGAGATAATAGTAAAAGAGCTTGTATCCGCAGATCTCGTCAAGGGTATCCACGGACGAAACGGTGGCTACAGGCTAAGTCGCGATCCTAAAGACTACAATGTAGCAGAGATCATCGGAACCGTGGAGGGCTCTCTTTCTTCAGTTGCCTGCCTGGCAGATAAATCATATGACTGTCCGAGAAAGGACATATGCAAAACTCTGCCCATGTGGACAGAGTTTGACAATTTAATATATGATTTCTTTTCTAACAAAAAGCTGTCGGAGTTGGTTTAGCATAAAATCCCGCATGTTGCTATGCTTCATGCGGGATTATTTTTAAAGAAATAGTGATCAAACGATGTTTTCTCAATCCGTAAACAGCGGTGTCGAGTAATATCTGTCACCCGAGTCCGGAAGAAGTGCAACTATAGTCTTTCCCGCATTCTCAGGTCTCTTGGCGAGCTCGATAGCTCCCCAGAGAGCTGCTCCCGATGATATCCCCACAGATATACCCTCTTTGGCTGCAAGTAACTTGGCCGTCTTGAACGCATCATCATTTGATGACTTGATAACCTCATCATAGATATCCTGATTCAGAACATCCGGAACGAAGCCGGCACCGATACCCTGGATCTTGTGAGATCCGCTCCTGCCTTCGGAGAGAACCGGTGAATCCTCCGGCTCGAGAGCTACTACTTTTATATCAGGATTCTGCTGCTTCAGATACTCTCCTGTTCCTGTTACAGTTCCACCTGTACCTACACCCGCGATGAAGATATCAACCTTTCCGTCTGTATCGTTCCAGATCTCCGGACCTGTGGTTGCTCTGTGGATAGCGGGATTTGCCGGATTCACAAACTGTCCCGGGATAAAACTGTTCGGTATCTCCTTTGCAAGCTCCTCAGCCTTTGCTATAGCACCTTTCATACCCTTGGATCCGTCAGTAAGCTCCAGCTCTGCGCCGTATGCCTTGAGGATATTTCTCCTCTCAACGCTCATCGTCTCAGGCATGGTAAGGATGATGCGATAACCTTTTGCCGCAGCGATGGCAGCAAGTCCGATACCGGTGTTACCGCTGGTGGGCTCGATGATCACAGAGCCTTCCTTCAGGATACCCTTTTCCTCAGCATCCTCGATCATCGCTTTTGCGATACGATCCTTGACGCTTCCTGCCGGGTTAAAGTACTCAAGCTTCGCAAGTATGGTTGCCCCGAGTCCTAACTCCTTTTCAATATTTACAACCTCTACAAGCGGTGTGTTTCCTATAAGTCCCAGTGTTCCTTTAAAGATGTTAGCCATAATCTTTTCCTCCGATTTTTGCAAGTCATACTATTTATACTCTAAAACTCAGTTTTTATCTACTGCTGCTATCACACAGGCTTCGCATAAGAACTAATTGGTCTCAGCCTAAAGACTGTTCAGGCCCTGGCTGCAGCAAATCCTGCCTCGAGATCAGCGATGATATCATCGATATGCTCTGTTCCGATGGAGAGACGTATCGTGCTCTGGTAGATACCCTGATCGGCAAGCTCCTCCTCGGACAGCTGTGAATGAGTGGTCGAAGCCGGATGGATCACAAGGCTCTTCACATCAGCCACGTTTGCAAGCAGTGAGAACAGCTTCAGGCCGTCTATGAACTTCCATGCCTCGTCCTTGCCGCCCTTGATCTCAAAGGTGAATATCGATCCGCCGCCGTTCGGGAAGAAGCGCTTGTAAACCTCGTGATCCGGATGATCCGGAAGCGACGGGTGATTGACCTTCTCAACCTGCGGGTGATTCTTCAGGAAGTCTATAACCTTGATGGTGTTCTCAACATGTCTGTCAAGTCTCAGCGACAGCGTCTCTACTCCCTGCAAGAGTAAAAATGCGTTGAACGGTGACAGTGTCGAACCCGTATCCCTGAGCAGGATCGCACGGATGTATGTGACAAATGCAGCCGGTCCTACCACATCGTAGAACGATACTCCGTGGTAACTCGGGTTGGCCTCGGCGATGTTGGGATACTTGCCGCTCGCCTTCCAGTTGAACTTGCCGGACTCTACGATTATACCACCAAGTGTGGTTCCATGTCCACCTAAAAATTTTGTTGCGGAGTGTACCACGATATCTGCGCCGTGCTCGATCGGACGGATCAGATACGGTGTTCCGAAGGTGTTATCAATCACGAGCGGAAGTCCATGCTTGTGGGCTATCTCTGCTATCGCATCGATATCCGGGATATCACTGTTCGGGTTGCCGAGAGTCTCCAGATAGATCGCTCTGGTGTCGTCCTTTATGGCGCCCTCAACCTCCTGCAGGTTGTGTGCATCTACAAATGTTGTCTCGATGCCGTACTGCGGAAGTGTGTGAGCAAGCAGGTTGTAGCTGCCGCCGTAGATGGTTTTCTGTGATACTATATGTCCGCCGTTTGCAGCAAGCGCCTGTATGGTATAGTTGATGGCTGCCGATCCGGATGCTACCGCGAGAGCAGCGCTGCCTCCCTCGAGTGCGGCAAGTCTCTCCTCCAGGACTCCCTGAGTGGAGTTTGTCAGTCTGCCGTAGATGTTACCCGGATCAGCAAGGCCGAAACGATCTGCCGCATGCTGGCTGTTTTTAAATACATAAGATGTTGTCTGATAGATGGGAACCGCTCTCGCATCACTTGCCGGATCCGGCTGTTCCTGTCCTACATGTACCTGTAAAGTCTCAAAACGATAATCACTCATAATTCTTTTCCTCCGTTCTATGGTATATTATTATTCTTAATATTTACGTTTTCTCAGCTGCAATTCAGCTCGAAATACCTGCATGTTACTTTGCTTCATTCATTTTCGGACATAAGAAAAGTCCGGAACATCTATCTCCCGGACAATCGACCTGATGATACATCTATGTTTGCTGACATACTTTTTATCCTGCTGAAGCAATCGGATCTTCCTATCAACATCGTATCATATATGAGCATCTCAAATAGTCATCGGATGCTCCGGCCATACTACTTGTCCGGGAGTTAGGCATTCGACAACACATGCACGTGATATGAAAGAGTTTTGCTTCATTTGTACTCATATCAGGTTCTCCTTCTGTAAAAACTGAAGTCATATTATCACAAAAAGCCTATCTTGTCAATAGGCTTTTTAAAAATTTTTTCAAATATGATCATCTAATAGTTCATAAAGTCTGCTCATAGCCACATCTTCTCCTTGAATCATCGTGACTTATGTTGTACCACCTGCGCAAATCCGGATTACAGTCACTCTGTTACTCCATGTATTTCTTTATAAATGTCATCTACAGTACAACCTGCAGGCAGGTTGCGTATAGTCTCAATAACCGAAGCAACATAAACGTAGTCTCCCATAAAGTCTGAAATCATAT
>JAFSTZ010000439.1 GCA_017445525.1 Eubacterium sp. | reverse complement strand
CTATATGCTTGGCAAACTCAACCGCAATAGGCATTCCGACATATCCGAGACCTACCAATGCAAGCTTGGTATCACCGGTTATCAGCTGTTGATAAATGTTATTAAACTCCATAGTTTCCACCGTCTTTCTGCAAAAGCTACCTGAAGTTCCACAAGACTTCTGCTATTTTGCTATACTGCTTCAATAATTCTTTTATCATTTTTAACTACACTTCATAAGCGCATCACACACTTCATCGACATCCTCCTCAGCCATATACGGATGCATCGGAAGTGACAGGCAACGATCGGTCGCCGAGACAGTATTTTTATACATATCATCAGTAAGCTCCATCCACCTGTAAGCCTCCTGCTGGTGAAGCCCTCGCGGATAGTATACCATAGTCGGGATACCCTGCTCCCTCAACTGTGCCTGTGTCATATCACGAATGCCTCTGTCCGGCAGAAGTATCGTATACTGAGCCCATGATGACACATATCCATCCAAAACCTCAGGAGTAACAAAAGCATCCTTCAGTCTCTCGGTATACAGAGCAGCAACACGGTTTACATCATCAACCTCATGTTCCCTGAAGGCCTTTAGCTTCGGCCAAAGGATAGCCGCCTGTATAGTATCAAGACGGCTGTTCATGCCGATCTCTCGGTTATCATACTTATCGACGGGGCTTTTACCCTGAGCTCTGAGACTCTTTAATCTCGCTGCTTCCTCATCACTGTCTGTGAAGATAGCGCCTCCGTCACCATAACATCCCAAGGGCTTTGCCGGGAAAAATGATGTGGCCGACAGCTCTCCAAAGGAACACGCCATCTGCCCCCGGATACTGCCTCCAAAGCCCTGCGCTGCATCCTCAAGAACGAACAGCCCATATTTCTCTGCTATCGGCAAGATCCTGTCATAGTCAGCCGGCTGACCGAAAAGATCCACGGGAACTATCGCCCGCGGAGTAAGCTGTTTCTCATCAAGTACACGTATTATCTGTGCTTCAAGCGCAGACGGATCCATATTAAATGTTGCAAGATCTATATCCACAAGCACCGGCGTAGCACCAAGTATCGAGGTCGTCCCCGCTGATGCAAAATAAGTAAAGTCCGAAGTAAACACAGCATCACCCGGTCCGATCCCCCTGAGCATCAGTCCTAACTGCAATGCATCTGTCCCACTGGCACATGCCACACAGTGCTTTCGTCCAACATAGGAAGCAAGCTCCTTCTCCAGCTCATCTACTGGTGCTCCGAGTATAAATGCAGAGCTGTCGATGACCGCTTGTATACCTGCATCGATCTCAGGCTTCAACGCCTGATACTGTGCACCTAAATCTCTAAACTTCATTTATCCAAACTCCTTGAAATATACCCTTCTGACTATAATCTCTACCTCATCCTTTTCCGCTCTCCAAATCGTCCGACAAAATCCATAGTGGAACAGTCAGTCAGAGGAAGCTTCACAGGCTGTCCCTCCGCTGCCGACTTATATATCGACAACACAAGCTCCAAAGCACGCTTGCCATCCTCTGCTGTCACATACGGAGGACGTCCTTTTTCTATTGCATCGATAACATCTGCATATAGCGGTGTATGACCAAAGCCGTAGACGTTCGGAGGATTCTCTCCAAACTCCTTTTTGACAGTATCCGGATCATCAAGATAATCAGCAAAGTTCCACTCCTCAATCTTGTTGACTGAGGTTCCGCCCGCCTTTACCGTACCCTTCTGTCCGAACAGATACAGAGTCTCCTCAAGATTTTTCGGATAAATATCTGTGGTTCCCTCTACTATGCCGTATGAACCATTTTTAAACCTGATAAGAGCGATCCCGAGATCCTCGGCCTCTATATACTCGTGATTGAGTCTGTCAGTCATGCCCATAACCGTATCGATCTCATCACCCATCATCCAACGGAGAAGATCGATATTGTGTATACACTGATTCATCAGAGCGCCGCCGTCCTGCTCCCAGGTACCGCGCCAGTCTGCGCGCGAGTAATACTCCCAGTCACGACACCAGCGTATATGAGCAGTACCGTAAAACATCTTTCCGAATCTGCCTTTCTCTAAAGCGTCTCTGATCTACTGCACGGATTTATTGAAGCGATTCTGATGATTTGCACATACAACAACTCCGGCTTTTTTGCCCGCCGAGATGATCGCATCCGCATCTGCGATGGAAAGAGCGATCGGCTTTTCGATGATAACATTGCATCCCGCTCCGATACAGTCAAGAGCTATGGCCGCATGGCGACCGGACTCAGTAGCTATGGCAACAAGGTCAGGCTTTTCCTTCTCCAAAAGCTCCTTATAATCTGTGTATTTATTTACGGAATCAAGACCGAACTTTTTGGCCTTTTCATCCATGACATCAGGGATAATGTCACACATAGCAACAAAATCAAGATTATTGTTCTTTGCAGCTTCTATATGATTCGGACTGATTCGTCCGCAACCGATTAGTGCGTACTTCATTTTTGCTCCTTATCCTCAACTATTTTTATAAAGTCCTCTGCCAGCTTGCCGTATGTATATCTGTCCAGGATTCTGCGTCTGCCACGTTCTCCCATCTTCTGCCGTTCTGATTGCGGCATATCCATCAATCTTTTTACTGCTGTTATGATATCGTTTGTATCCTCAGGTCTTATGATCAATCCGCATCCGCACTCCTCAACAGGAGTTGTCGGTGAGTTTATAGCAAAAATGATAGGCTTGCCGGCCATCATACCGTCAAACATTTTATTCATGCAAACTCCGAAGCGATATAGCGGAGAGTCCATAGCGCCTATATAAATACAGTCAAAACAGTCTGTAAGTGAAGGTACTGCGCGCTTGGGCACCGGCGGCAAAAATGTGATATTACTCAATCCCTTTGCCGACTCTGTAAGCTTCTTTTTTTCTACCCCATCACCGACTAAAACAAAGTGAACATTTGACTTATCATCGCAGTCAAGTGTCCTTGCCGCTTCAACCAAAGTGCCAAGACAGTTCGAGAGAGCATGTCCGCCAAAGTAACCGACGATAAATCTCCCCTCATCCCTCAACTGCTTAAACACTTTGCTATGCTCCTCAGGCAGTGGCTCGGGATCGTCCCACTCCTCAATCACAACTCCATTCGGGATATGAAAAAAGCAACCCTTTTGCAAGCCATGCTTCAGCATATATTTTTCTGCATTCCCGGGTAGTGAAACTACTGCATCCGCATGTGAGTAAGCATAATTCTCTCCACGCTGCATCATAACCACAAAAGGATTGGTCTTTGACATGCCGCCAAGCTCTATCAGGGTAGATGGCCACATATCGTGCACCTCATGAATATGTATCGTTTTTTTCGGTATAAATCCATCCTCTGTTATATCATCGCCACGATCCCACTTTGATCTTGTCCTGTCAGCGTACCGAACTATCCTTTGCGCAGCTATGGAGTCAATAGGATAAGTAGATGAAGATATGACAACATCCGGATGGGTAAGCTCACAGATCCTCTGTCTGTACTTGTTCAGCTTCCCGCAAAACCTCAGCATCGTCAGTGCACGCTCAACACCGTTCCCCTCATAAGCTCCGGTTCGCAGCCAATAATAATCGATACCATCGATCTTTTTTAATGTCATATCTTCACGTATACGGGGGTTCTTTTTTCTGAGATGAGAAAAATCACCTGCTACTATAGAAACACGATGACCTTGCCGGATCCACTCACGGGAAAGATAATAAGGACGAAACTCCATCCCCATATCCGGAGAACCGGCATAGTGTTCGAGATACAGTATATTCATCAGGTCGCCTTTCTTGATCGACAGCAATATAAATTCCGTCCTCAATTAGTTACGGATCGAGACTGCAAATTCGTCCATAATTATACATCGTTTCAAGGTAAAAGTCAACACTGGCGAGAAAATTGTTGCGCCACGAGTCTATTTCTGTTATAATACTTATTCAACGGAAACAATCTGCAAAATATACAGATATAGAATCCGGTTATCCCGGAAACAACAGTGCTATCAAAAGAAAGGATATAAAACCAGTGAATAGAGAAATAGGAATGGAGATCACCATAGGAGAGTTGTTTCACGCGGTATTCAAACGCTGGGTCATACTTTTGATCGCTGCGGTTCTCTGTGCTGCAGCCGGCGGAGCATTTGGCTATGTACGCAGTTCATCTCAAGCAGGCAATCAGGAGGAGCTCACACAGATCAGTGCCCAGGAACAATCTTGGTATGATGAGAATCTTGAGATGACAAAAGAGTATTCTCCACTTGCAAACGAAACTTTGGTCAACCTTCGACGTGAGTGGATCCGCCTCGGTCATATTTATATGGATCATCCGCTGATGAAGCTGAATCCCGGAGAATGCGAGTGGGAAAACATCTCTATACTTTTTGAAGACAAAACAGGACACCATATAGGCACGGTTCAAAACTGGATCGAGGCAGCAGATGAAGCAACCTTATTCGGAACTGCAACCGATACCCTGTCGCAGTATAAATCAGACCTGATCGATATCATTGACCAGGAAGGCGAAACTCTGATCCGACTGATCGGTGCAGAGGGTTGGGACACCGGCAGTGCTGCTGAATATCTGAAAAGCGTCCTGACTGAGCAGTCGCAAAAAACCGGAGTTCCGATAAGCACGATCACCATCGCACATAAAAAAGGGCATCTTACAAAGATTGATGAGTTCCGCGTAAACACAAGCAATATGATGAATCTTGTTCAGGGTTCGATCACAAATACAAACAGTATTGTGGCTTCATTCCCGGCTCCTATCCCACCAAGCTCAACCGGTGAAAGCGGTATATCATATAAGTCAGTTATAAAATACGCCGTTGTAGGCTTTGTATTAGGTCTGATCATCGGATTCTGCATCGTACTTTTCAGACTTCTCCGTCGAGGTTGTCTCATCAGCAAACGCCAGGTTGAGTCAACATTTGATCTTGAACTTCTCGGAGACATGGCTGACGGATCAGACTCCGTAGCAGTACTGAATGCAAATCTCGATGTTATGGTCGGCAGTGACGGACGCGTAATGCTTCTCGGAATAGGAGAAGGCGTGGATGCTGCCTCAATAACTTCAGGCTGGAACTCAGACAGTCACCGTGAGTACATATCAGGTCGTGATCTGATCGATGATCCCGAAACTATAGACGCACTGCAGGATACCGAGGGCATCGTACTCGGGATCCGTATAGGAGAAACAAGAGTAGCAGATATCAACCGTCTGTTATTCCGTGCCGGCAAACTTGGAAAACAGGTATTGGGATGGATCTCGGTTTGATCTTATCACTAATCGAGTAGGAGGATTTATCCTCCCTACTCGTCCGCACCGCCCGCGTGCAGCTATGCTGCAAATAACCATGTGCGGGCGTGTACATAAATAAAAAAGCCCTCGCTTGAGCACAATGTCATTTAGTTAAGATGACAAACGAAAGAGTTCTATACCAAAACTGGTATAGGGCTCTTTTTTTTCAAAAAACACTTGACAAACGGCGCAAAATGTGCGGCCGCTTTCGCTGAAGAATAGCATATGATGAAGCGAAAGCGGCCCTTACAATTAGGAAATACTTTTTGTAAGGAGGTTGCACATATGAAACCAAGAAGCATTAGAAAGCTGCTGATGAGGGAAATAGAAAAGGTCTCTGAATCAGTAGAAGAATTCTGTTTGAATCCTGGAACGGATTTCACACGAAACAGAAAAATCCCTGTCGATAAGCTCATGCTGTCGATCATTGGGATGGAAAGTGGAAATCTCACAAATGAACTACTGGATTGCTATGATGTATCTCCTGATACACCTACAGCATCCGCATTTGTACAACAACGACTAAAGCTTAAACCAGAAGCCTTTGAAACGGTATTTCATGGATTTTCTCAAAAAATCAACAAGACAAATCATTATGAAATTCCCATTTTTGCTGTGGATGGTTCAGACATACCGATCTCAGCGGATTCTAAAGATGACGCATCGTTCTTCCAGGGTACAAATGGACAGAAACCTTACGGTCTCCTTCACTTAAATGCGCTTTACGACCTTAATCATCGCATATATGTTGATGCTGTACTTCAAAAGAGGCGTGATTTTGATGAACATGCAGCACTTGTATCTATGGTGGACAAATCTTCCGTTAAAAAGGCGATAATCATTGCTGACAGAGGATATGAGGCATATAACAACATGGCACATATCCAAGAAAAAGGCTGGTCATTTCTCATACGAATTAAGGATGGCAAAACAGGAATCAAAGACGGTTTTTCACTTCCGACCGATGATTTATTCGATGTGGATATCCATCTAAAGCTAACAAGAAGGCAAACAAAAGAGGTTAAAAAACTTATGAATGATCGAAATCACTATCGAGTCATTCCTGCTAATACGCGATTTGATTATCTGCCCAAAATCAACCATAAACACGATCCAGTACTTTTTTATGATATGCATTTTCGAATGGTACGTTTTCAGATCTCCGATGGCATATATGAGACGATAGTCACAAACCTCAATAGGAATGAATTTCCACCTTCGGAATTAAAAAGACTGTATTCATATAGGTGGGGAATAGAGACATCGTTCAGAGATTTGAAATATACAGTTGGATTGTTGGATTTCCACTCAAAAAAGGTAGCGTGTATCCAACAGGAAATCTACGCACGCTTGATTATGTACAACTTTGCAGAGATGATTACTTCGCAGGTATCCATCCGCAAAAAGCCGCGAAAGCACGTGTACAAAGCCAATTTTTCTGTTGCTGTTCACATGTGTAGACTTTACTATCGGGAAAAAGTCACGCTACCCGTATTGGAAACCATCATTGCCAAAAATCTAGTTCCGATACGCCCAAACAGGCATAGAGAGCGAAATCTTTCATCAAGTGGCTATCATAGTTTCCTATATAGGGTAGCATAAAAAACTGTATTTGTATATATTTTATTGATGACAGAGAGTAATTTCTGTCTATTTGTGGTGCTCTTTAAAAAAAACAAGGAGCAAATGGTAGTTCCCATTGCTCCTGTTTTTCTCTAGCATACCCTTCCAATGCCAAACTTAATGACATTGTCGCTTGAGCAAGGGCTTTTCAAAGTTGATCATCACTATCGCCACTGTTCACGGCTATCACCCCATATGGAGATAACCTGTGACTTCAGTGGTCTGCGGTATCCTCGCAACAACATCAGCTCAGCTTCTTCAGTTTCTTTATCAGTTTAGCTTTACTGATAGTCTTCTCGGTGCTGCCTGCACGGCTGCCGATCTCACGATACTCCTCCTCGGTAATCTCAGAAGCATCCTCTCCTGCAGCCTGATAATAAAACTTGATCTCGTTGTTCTCACTGTATTCGGTGTAGTATCTGTACTGCTCCTCCAATGAGCCGCTCTTCAGTTTATGCGCAATATGCCAGCTTCCGTCTCCTTCGCCGCTCTCCCAGAATACCTTCTTTCCGATATCATATCCGAGTGAATACTCCGGAGTGTACTTAAGGATCGTCTTGATCTTGCCGGATTTGTACGCAAATACCTTAGCTGTTGAATTATTAACGATCAAGAGATCTTTGATCCCGTCGCCGTCCATATCACCGACGCTGTAGGTTGCGTACTTACCGAAAGCAATCTTCCCCTTTGATATAGCGGTAGCAAATGCCTTGCCGGCCTTGCGGTTTCCACCGGCTGCCTGAACGTCAGCTGCTGATGAGATCCCCAAACAAAGAGATAACACAAGTAAAAGAACAGTTGCAACTTTCCTAATCTTCATACCAAGTCCCTCCATCTGATAATTACTGTTAAAAAACAATGGTTACAAAATTCTTTAATATTATAACTCACATTTCATCACATGGCAAGTATTTTTCTATAAAAAAATCCGGTTGCAATCGACGGACTGTTCTGATATACTTATCAGAGTTGATCTGCAAACGCCTAAATCACGGAGGATGATATGATAACAAGAAAAGCTGAATGGAAGGATATTCCAAGGATTATGGAACTGCTGAAACAAGTTAATAATGTCCATGTGCAGGGTCGCCCGGATCTGTTTATACCGGACAAGACCAAGTATACAGAGGATGAACTTGAGGGGATCATCTGCGATCCGACAACGCCTGTATTCGTCGGAGTTGATGAGCAGGATACAGTTCTCGGTTATGCGTTTTGCGTCATCAAGCGAACCATAGGACAGAACAACCTCGTGGACAACATCGAGTTATATATTGATGATCTCTGCTTCGATGAACCTTTTCGCGGGCAGGGACTTGCAAAAGAGCTTTTTGACGAGGTGCTCCACTATGCCAAGAAAAATGCTTTCGACCGCGTAACGCTCCATGTGTGGGAGTGTAACGAGAATGCAAAACATTTTTATGAAAAATGCGGCATGAAACCATATTTTTATGCTATGGAGATGGATATTACGGAGTGATACCGTCCATACACTTCTTCAGTATCTTTTCCGGATCCGCCCCTACAAGATCCAATCCGGTCGCCTTGATCAGTTTTGTCTCTTGTATCCCATAGTAATTCTTTGCCAGCGCATCCACATACCCGTATCCAAACTCATCCGGCGCAAAATCTCCGCCTGATGTTGTGATGTAGTACAGTTTTTTTGCTTTACACAGTCCACTGGGAACACCATCATCTGAATAATCAAAGGTCACACCCAGAACATTTATCTGCTCAAAGTACGTTTTCAATACAGCCGGAAATGACAAATCCCAATAAGG
>JAFSTZ010000438.1 GCA_017445525.1 Eubacterium sp. | reverse complement strand
TCATGCTGCCGAGGACAGGCGCCTCCACGAGATGTTTTTCTTTGAGGATAAATACCGTGCCGAGTGTCCCGTGATCTGTGGCATAGATGAGGTCGGCAGGGGCCCGTTTGCCGGACCGGTAGTTGCGGGAGCGGTGGTGCTCCCGGCAGATGCGGTTGACCGGTGGGATGATCCTGAGGGCATGAACATCGAGGGACTGAACGACTCCAAGCAGGTTTCCAAGAAGCGTCGGGAGGCTCTCTATCAGGAGATAACCGAAAAAGCCGTATCCTACGGACTTGGAGTGGTGCCGGCAGCAAGGATAGATGAGATAAATATCCTCCAGGCCACATACGAAGCCATGCGTCTTGCGGTACAGGATCTGAAGGTGGTACCGGACCTGCTGTTGAACGACGCCGTGACCATACCTGAGCTTCCTATCCGCCAGGTCGGCATAGTGAAGGGTGATGCCAGAAGTCTGTCCATTGCAGCTGCGAGCATCATCGCCAAGGTAACGAGAGACAGGATGATGGAGGGGTATGCCTCATTGTATCCCGAGTATCATTTCGATAAAAATGTTGGCTACGGCACGGCTGAACATATCAAGGCGCTTAAGGAGCACGGCCCTTGTGATATTCACAGGAGGACATTTATTCATAATCATATATGACAGAAATTAACAAAAATTTTACGAAATATTTCGAAAAATCTTGCATTTTTACTAAAGATGTAGTATACTTTAACAGAATAGGTGGGTTTATTATGCCCTTTAATGAGCGACAAATCACGAAAAATCGTTGTTTTTGTTGTGCTTTTGTGTTTTAAGTGAGGATGTTTTTGTGTTAGCGGAGTTTTGGTATGTGTTCTATCCCATGGTATTCTTATTCGGGATAGTGATCGGAAGCTTTTTAAATGTGTGCATATATCGCATACCGAAAGAGGAGAGCATCGTCACGGTAAATTCACACTGCATGAACTGCGATCACAAGCTTGCATGGTACGACCTTTTTCCGTTGTTCAGTTGGATATTCCTCGGCGGGAAGTGCAGATACTGCAAAGCGAAGATCTCGGTACAGTATCCTATAGTTGAGGCGTTGAACGGGATCCTGTATGTGGTCATATTTTTGATAAATGGTATCACCATCGAGAGTGCGCTGTGGTGCATCGTCACATCGTGTCTCGTTGTCATCACGGTGATCGATTATCGCACCATGCTGATCCCGGTGGGTAGTTACATCATCATCCTGCTTATGGGAATCGTGCATTTGATCTTCTACAGAGAAGACTGGCTTGACTATGTGCTTGGAGCCGTAGTGGCCGGAGCATTTTTGCTGATTATAGCGCTTCTGTTCAGATTGATCACCGGCAAGGGCGGTCTGGGACTCGGGGATATCGAGTTGATGGCTTGCGCGGGTCTCTGTTTGGGACTCAGTCGCGTGTTTTTCGCGATTATCATCGGTTGCGTGGCAGGCGCCATCATCGAGGGGATCAAGATAGCGGTGACGAAGAAGAAAGGCAAGTTTGCTTTCGGACCGTATCTGTCGGTCGCGATATTTATCTGTCTGCTGTACGGCGGTCAGATGTATGAGTGGTATATGGGGCTTATGCCTATCATATAAAAATACCGGGTTGTTTTGCAGGGCGACCCCATGCTCTTGGAGGAGTAACATGGCAAAAAAAGTTTTAGTGATCCGTGTAGGATCCAGAACGACACACATCGTCCATATGGAGAATGTTGCTGATGAGCCTTCCATATACGGATGTATGCGTGTGACGACGCCTGAAGGGAGTGTATCTGACGGACAGATCATCGATGTGACCGACTTGGCCCGCATGATCATGAAGACCATGAAAGACAAGCACATCAACTGTAAAGATGCTATCTTTGTTATCCCGTCATCGAAGATCGCCAGCCGTGAGGCAACCCTTCCTGCAGTTAACAAACAGCGTATGGGTGCGCTCGTCCAGGCGAGAGTAGAGGACCTCTTCCCGGTAGATACCGAGCAGTATGTGTTCTCGCATGTCCTGCAGGGTAGTCCTTATGTAGGAGGAGAGGAGACCAAGCTTGCAACCGAGAAGGACTTTGACAAGCTGAAAGAAGTCGAGGATCAGGCGGCTGCAGCTGAGGAAGACGGCAAGAAATCCAAGAAGTAAAAAGGAAAGAAATCCGTCGATGAGGCCGATGATTCAGAGCTTGTTCAGGATGTGCTCGTGTTTGCGGCACCTCAGGAACTGATCAATTCCTACTATACTCTGGCTGATGCCATCGGAGTACGTATCGCTGCACTCGAGGCAGACGGTAACTCCGTATTCCAGATTATGAAGCGTCAGGTAGGAAGCGGTACATCACTTTCTATTCAGATAAATAGGGATTCCACTCTGGTGAACGTGGTAAATAGGGACAAGCTGCTCCTGCAGCGAGTTGTTCCTTACGGAGTAAACGTGTTTACCGATGCCATCCAGGAGGAACCGGCGTTCCGCTGCGACAACTTCGACAAGGCATATAAGCTTGTTTCGTCGCAGAGAGTCCTGCTGCCGAACCTAGGAGTAGAGGGCGGAGGGGATGATTTCTCCCTGCAAAAACGTATAGAGGTCACCAATAACGGTGATTATCTCATAGGAAATATCGTGAGAGTTGTAGAGTACTACAACGCTCAGCACCGTGGAGATCCGATCCAGTCAGTATCCCTGATCGGCTGGGGATGCTCCATCGTAGGTATCCATGAACTACTGTCCAACGAGCTCGGTATACAGACTACCACACCGACAGAGATTGCCGGAGTAAGGTTCAACCGTAAGGTTGAGATCAGCATCTCGATGCTCCAGTATCTGAATTGTATGGGAGCTGTATTCAGTCCGGTTAACTTTATCCCGAGAAACATCGCGGAGAAGTCAGCCAAGAAGGGCAACATGGTAGGACCGATCCTGATCTGCGCACTGTTGATCATGGTAGCTGCCACAGTTGCCACATGGTCGTATATGAGTCTCTTTACAGCACAGGACGAGAGAGATTCC
>JAFSTZ010000437.1 GCA_017445525.1 Eubacterium sp. | reverse complement strand
GGGGCGTACTGCAAAAGCTCCCAGGGACTCCATCGCTCTTAAGTGGGCGGACGAGCTGGCAGAGACGAAGCTTATAGATATCGAGTGGAGTGCCTCCAGGACAGGACTTATCAATCCCATAGCGGTATTTGAACCCGTGGAACTTGAGGGAACTACAGTCAGACGTGCAAGTGTTCATAATGTGAGCATCATGAATGAACTCAAACTCGGAGTAGGTGATACCATAAGAGTTTATAAAGCAAACATGATAATACCGCAGATAGAGAGCAATCTTACAAAAAGCGGTACATGTACACCTCCGGATAAATGCCCCGTCTGTGACAGCGATACAAAACTTGTAAATGAAAACGGAACTACGGTTCTTATGTGTACCAATGACGCATGCTATGCAAAACAGCTTATGCGTCTGGTTCACTTTGTAGGCAGGGAAGCTATGAACATAGAGGGCCTTTCCGAGGCGACTCTTGAGAAACTGATAGCCAAAAGACTGATCAGAAATTGCGTAGATATTTATTCTATTGAATGCTTTAAAGATGAGATCATAAATGACGACGAGATGAAGATCAGGGATAAATCGTTCGAGAATCTGATAGGTTCTATCGAAAGGTCAAAGGATGTCTCACTTCCAAATGTGATATTTGCGATCGGTATCAAGGGAATAGGTCTGGCAACTGCCAAGGATATAGTGAAGCATTATCCGGAGCTTACGCTTAAAGGATTATCTGCCATAACAAAGGAAGAGCTTTTAGATGTAAACGGGATTGGAGATAATCTGGCTGACAGTTTCGTATCATTTTTCAAAAATGATGAAAACCTGCATACTGTCAGTGAGTTGGATAAGATCCTTCGTATAGTTGCTCCCGTTGAGATTTCAGACGATACTGAGCTTTCGGGGAAGACATTTGTGATCACGGGAAGCCTTGAAAGTTTTTCAAACAGAACTGAATGCAAGGAGAGGATTGAATCATTAGGAGGGCATGTAGCTTCTGCAGTAAGCGCAAACACCGATTATCTGGTTAACAATGATATCAATTCATCTTCATCGAAGAACAAGAAAGCTAAATCACTCGGTATACCTATAATTACTGAGGCGGATTTGCTTGAAATGATGAAATAGTGCGAAATAGTGACATTTCTCCTTGAAATTTATGTGAATATGTAGTATAATTGCCATGTATGTGTTGATAATCATTTCATGGAGGACGATCTGGACATGAGATTTAAAAGGAATATACTTTCCATCATATTTGCCGGTGTTTTTTCTATATTGATGTTACTTGGGTTCATCCATATCATGCTTTTAGGTTACGGCGCCTTTGAAGAGGATGGATTTCAGTGGATTTTTATAATTGTTGCGATTATAGCGATCTTACTTCTGTTTATCGGTTCATTTTTGCTTAGAGAACGGGCTGCACTTAAAGGTATACAGTCTGAAACAGGCTTTGCGATTGTACTCGAGGGATTTCTGGTAGTAGGACTGACCGGTCTGGCGTTTTATTTCGTTATGTCTACCTCTATCGAGTGCAGGATATGGATCAGTGCAGCTATAGTCCTTGTTTACGGGATTTGCAGGATTTTGGGTGGAAGACTGTGTGGTCTTGCCTGTTTGATTTTTGCGGCTGCGATGTATGTATTAGTATACGACAGTGGTATCGTAGCTTTTGATACCAAGGATCTTACAGATGTCTTTACTTTTTTGGTTCCGTTCTTTGTATTTTTATTGATCACAAAGTATGTTATAGTTCAGTTTGCAAAAAAGAGTGCTGTCGTTGTGATAGCGCTTATCGTGATGTCTGCTGTTTTTGGCACCGCTATCGTGATGAATCCCATCTCTGTAGTTCTTTGTCTCGGATGCGTGATCTCTCTTATCTTTACCAGGATACGTTCGATAGATTCTGTAGTTACCAGAGGGTATTTTATGGCGATCATAGTTCTGATTTTTTCGGGACTGTGTGCATTTGCTATGACGATGCTTATGGGAAAAGATATATCTGAGCTTATCTCATTTGCTTACTCACCTGATTTTGAACAGGCTGTAAACGATGGAAGTATCTTCTCATTCCTGGTTGACAAGGGAGAAAGAATGTATGAGAAGGTACTTTATAACGCCTTTGATTATGGTATTTATTCCGGGGTTCTGTTGCTCTTTTCAGTGGTTTCGGGATATGCGGTTATCAGAAGGAAACTATCCGAACTGCCACCGATGATGCTTTCCATGATCGCACTTATCGTGGGATATATAGTAAGTGCAGATCCTTTCTATCACATGCATTATCTGACTTTTCTGATTCCGATATTTGCTGCATATGGGTTTTACAACATGCTTCTTCCTGAGTTTTTGGGTGGGTTTGAGGATGAAGAGGAAGAGGTTTCTCCTGCTAAAAAAGCAAAGAAATCCAAAAAGAATAAAAAAGGTGAAGGTATACCTTCGGAAGATACTTCGTCCGGTGAAACTCATTTGGGAGCTATTGCGTCAGGGGCAGATCATGTCGTCGAAGATGATCTGGATCATCACTCTCCGAATGCAAATCCTGTTGTAAGTGTCGATGATTCTCATTTCCAGGATTGGCACGTATCAGCTGAGTTTGTCAGAGAAGAAAAGATAAGAAAAGAACGTCAGGATGAGAGAGAAAGACGTTATCGGGAAGCAAAAGCCAAAGCTGAAGCCCAGTCACACGGTGAAGAAAAACAGGATCAGGAAGTCAAGGAAGAATCTAAGAAAGATGCAGCAGAGAGCTTCACTTTCTCTCAACCGACAACGTCTGTTGAAACCTCGACTCCTTCTACGGCTCAGACTGTTGCTTCGGTTGCAGCTCAGGCGGCTCCTGCAGTTGCAGCTTCTGTTGTTGCTCCTGCGGTTGCGGCTGCTACGTCTGTTTCAACTGCTGAAGATGCTCCTCAGACTCCCGAGTCTGCTGTGCCAGTTGAAAACCGGACACCTGGATCATCTTCACCCTCTGAACCGATACAGCCGGCTGAAACATCCACATCAACTATCTCAGCAGCTTATCCGTCTATTGGATCCGAGTCTGTTGACAGTCCGGGAAGAGTGGTATTTGTCCAAGAGGATGTCGGACACTATGTAGCGCCGAATCTACCTGAGTTTGATGAGACACTTACTCCTTTACCTGAGAGTGCAAGAAAAGAAAACACTCTGCTAAATGCAGATTCAGCTCAGGATGATTCTGAGATGGCCAAATCTCTTGAGATAAATGCCAAATATGAAGGCAGGGAGATGGAGCTTCAGGAGTCATTCAGAAGAGATACTGATTCCATAGTTATGAGCGGATATCAGAATGACCCCGGAACATTTGGTTCTGATGATATACTGGCAACCTATGACCAGATGCCCTTTTCGGCTGAGACACAGAGTTTTGCTCCGTTAGGTGAGGTTTATTCCGGTACAGTTGTAGATGCACCGGTTGTTGAGACAACTGACACTGTAGAATCTATACCGGTTGCTGAGCCTATTGCTGAGGCTGTCGAGGCTGTCTCAGGTGACACATCCAATGCAATTTCATTTGAAGCAGTTTCTGATACGTCATCTGAACCGGAATCTGATATGCTGAGTGTTGCTACGCCCGAAGGAACAACTTCCGACGACAAGATCGACGTGGCTGAAACAGCTACGGATGAAACATCCGGATTTGAGTTTGATATGACCCCGAGAGATGAGTTCGAGTTCTCATATTCGGATGTTCAGGAAGAAATTGCTGAAGAGGTACAGCCGCCTGAAGCTCATCCTGAGATGGAGCTTGACATCCAGTCGCAGGAGGCAGTTTATGAGCAGATTCAGGATGTTCAGCCGGAGATCGAACCCGAGGCACCTGTACAGGAGATTGATACAGCAGGCATACTTACCGCTATAAATGAAACTGAGATCCCGTCAGTCGAGATACCGGATGTACCGAGTGCTACCGGCGGATCAGATGATATGATCGGAGGATCGTCATCTGCGGAGATGGCCGGATTCAGCTTTGATGAGGTATCCCGTGAATCTGCTGAGGAAGAGAAGGAGATCAGTGATCGTCTGTCTGAAGCGGCAGCAAACTTCAAGGTTGATGAAGACGCTACATTGTCCTCGGGAGCTGACGATGAGCAGCTGAACACATTCTTAGACAGACTCGATATGTCAGACAGTATAAAGCGTATGAACAAGAGCGCAAGAGAAGATATGGCTGATGTTATCGAGCAGGAGAAGGATCAGGAAGAGGATGAGGTAGTACTTCACAACGAGGATTACAACTTCGGAGATGACAGTGAATACGGTCAGGTACCTACCATAAGTGATCTTGAAGATAAATGGAGGATGGAGCAGGAGCTTAACAAAACTCCTGAGTCAGATATACCGGATGTTGTCAGTGCAGCTTCATCTGCTGCAGATACTTCCGGATTTATGCCTTTTGATGATGTGAGAGGATCCGGTGATGAGAAATCAGATGTTATGCAGCAAGTTCCGGAAACATCAGCTGCAAAGACTGAAGATAAACCGACTATCATTCCGTTTGAACCGGAGGTTATCAAAAGGATGAAGCCGGAGCCGATAGAGGATACCGAAGAGGAATTTGAGGAAGATATATCTGAAGATGTATCAAGTAAGATAACTACATCCGAAGTTGATGCTGCTGGTTTCCACGGTATATCATTTAAGGTTCTTGCCAGAGAACAAGAACCTGAGCCGGTACACGTTACCAATCGCATAGATG
>JAFSTZ010000049.1 GCA_017445525.1 Eubacterium sp. | reverse complement strand
CCTTGCCCTTGCCACCGCCTGCACCTGATTTCTTTTTGTCAGCATCGCCAGTACTGTGATCTGACTTTGCTGCAGGAGCCGCAGTAGCTGCAGGAGCAGTACTTGTGGCAGCACTTGAGGATGAATCAACTGCTGCTGTTTCAGCAGAAGCTTCGGATGCCTTTCCTACATCTTCATCGTTGATAGGTTCACCATCTTCATTTTCAGTTGGCTTTTCAGGAATCGGGAAATCATCAATATACACAGAATCAACCTCCGATACATTCAAAATCATGGTTCTTATCTCATCCTTTGACTCACCGGTTACAAGTATCCAGCTAAAGTCAAACTCGAACTCCTCATCCTCGATCTGCTCTGTTGTCGGCACAGACTTTACAAGCTCGCCCTTTTCATCTACTGACTTAAATACGAGAAATGCTCTTGCCGACTTAAGTACACATGTATCCTGAAGAAACACCGTGATTCCATATACATGCTTTCCTTCCTGTACAGCGTTATTCATCGCTGTAACCTCGGACTCATTTACACGTATCTCGCGGAATTTCTCTTTATCGGGATCACCGTCCGTAGCAGCATCAGACTTAGCTTCCGACTGGGACTGATCACTCTCCTTTGCCGGAGCAGCCTCTGCCTCGGCAGGAGCAGCAACAGGTTCGGCATCATCTCCTCCCGCATCTCCGTTTAAGAAAGCATTCAGGTCATTGATAATATCTTCATTGTCCTCGGTTCCTTCATTTCCCTCTGAAGATATAACCTGTAGATAATTCTCAAGAGCATCAAGACCTCTGAACAGAATATCCACGAGTTTCGGAGTCGCTTTCATGTTTCCGTTTCGGATCTCCGAGAAGACGTTCTCAAGGTCATGTGTCAGGCGCTGCATCCTGGCAAATCCCATAGTGCCCGCCATACCTTTGAGAGTATGTGCAGCACGGAAGATCTCGTTGACCGTATCCGCATCGTCCGGCTCTTTCTCGAGAGCAAGCACATGTTCATTCAAACTCTGCAGATGCTCTTTAGTCTCATCGATGAACAAATCCAGGTACTGACTAGTATCCATATCTACCTCTTTTCTGCAGGCAATCCTGCTTTTTATGTTCCGGCTTTTCTCACCAGCATGCCCGCGATATCCTCAAGTGGTACTGCATCATCGGCCAGGCCGGCATCCACGACTGCTCGTGGCATCCCGTACACGACACAGGTTTCTTTGTTCTGTGCCACGCACTTAACATGATGTGACTGACTGATAAGCTCTATCCCCTTGCAGCCATCGCTTCCCATACCGGTGAGCACACCGCATATGATCTCCTCAAATCCTGTATCAACCAGTGACTCAAAAAAGATATCGGCACAAGGTCTTAAGCCTCCTCTGGGTGGTTTGTCATTCTCAGAAAAGCAGTATAATCCGTTCGGCTTGTGGACCAGCTCACACTGTTTTCCACCCATTGCGATATATACCGTGCCCGGTTTGAGCATCTCTCCATCCGAGGCCTCTTTAACATGTATGGCACTCATCTCGTCAAGCCTCTGTGCCAGGGAATTGGTAAATCCAGCTGGCATATGCTGGACGATGACTATCGGATAAGGAAACTTCGCCGGGAAATACGGCACAACCGACTGCAATGCTTTAGGTCCGCCCGTAGACGAAGCGATAACCACCAGCTTTGATCCCTTCTGTGCAGCGTGATACTTCCTCACTGTAGGAGTAGCGGTTCCGGATAAATGTGTACTCCGCAGTTCCGTCTTCGGTGCCTCATGTGTACTATCCTTGAAAGCACCCGTATAAGAACCCAACCCGGTGGCCATATAAACCTTGTTCAATAACTCAACTCTGAAATCTGCAAAGTTCTCGCCGATCGAGCTGATGGGCTTCTTTATGAAATCAAGAGCGCCCAACTCCAAAGCCTCTATGGTCTCGCTGCCACTTTCGCTGGCTATGGAACTAACTATCAGCGAAGGTACTCTGATACGACTTCTGTTCATCTCACGAAGCAATCTGACACCATCCATCTTCGGCATCTTGATGTCGATAAGAACAACATCAAACTTCGCACCATGAACAAGCTGCTCAAGCGCCGCTTCACCATTGTTAGCAGTTCCCGCCACAGTCAGGTATTCATCCTGGTTTATTATATCAGAGATGACCCTTCTCATGAGTGCAGAGTCATCTATCACCAGCACTTTTTTCATATTTTCCTCACATTCCAGAGCATATCAACAAAACGTCTATGCATCAAATGGCGCCCTGTGAAAACACAGAAAACCCATAATACGCTCTCATGCCTTGCCTCCCGACATCCTTCTACGCTGTTCTTCAAATACATATTTTACAACAAGCTCCCGCTCCTTGGGTCCGATGGAGTCAAACTCACACCTGACATCCTTTGAATCGGGACGGTCACCTGTACAATCAATAACATGTGAAAAAACTTTCATCGGCACAATACCGTTTTTCAGAGAAATAGGTATATCAAGCTCTATCATTTCTCCTATATCAAGGCTCTCGCCGAGATGAAATCTGATCCCTCCTCCGCTGAGGTTTGTAACAACCCCCGTCTTCCAATCCTGAGGCATATCCTCGAGCTGTTTTTTCAGCTCCTGCGCATCCCCGAATCCGCTTTCCAGATCCCTCCTGATGCGTACCTCCTCCGGAGAAAGTCTCCTATAGTTGATCTCATATGTACATTCAAGCCGATAAAATCGCCTTCGTTGATACTTCTCAGGCTCCGATATCAGCAGCACATCCATCATCGGTATCTTGTCTTCTATATATCTTTTTTTGATCCGTGCCTTACACTGATACAGTCCCGACTTTGTAAAAAAACACAGTCGAACATCCTGATCAACCCGCAAAGGGATTATCCTGCCATCCTGCAACGGAGTTGATATCTTTGCTGTTCTGATATCATCAAAATCCAGAAGCTGACTGACGTATTTCTTTTCCGATTTATCTTCCGAAAAAACGGCTTTCACGGGAGTTATCTCAATCCTGTCTCCGATATCAAAAACACGAATCATACACAGCTCCTATCATTTACGACCAAACTTCATGCGGATAACACTCGAGAAAAGCCGCATG
>JAFSTZ010000436.1 GCA_017445525.1 Eubacterium sp. | reverse complement strand
GATACCGAGTAACTCCTGCTCATGCGATCTATACTCATCCACGGTTTCAAACTTCACCCACAACATCTTCGGTAGCTCATCAAACGGGCGGATCTCCGAGGCGATAAGCTTTGCATCCTTCTCCTCCTCATGGGTCACCCTTCCCTTGATGAGCAGCTTTCTCTCCTTCTCAAAAAACATCCTGAAGCGGTCATACTCTCTCGGGAAAACGATGATCTCAACCTCGCCGGTCATATCCTCTATCGTTAAAAATGCCATGATCTGGTTCGTCCTCGTGGTCTTCACTGTGACCCCCGTCACAAGACCCGCAACCACGGCCTCCTCCCTGTCGGCCACAGCCGGAAGCAGTCCCTCATCTCCGGCATCATATGTGCCGGCATCCGTCTTGTCTGCCAGCGAGAAGTCTACCGCATATCTGGTGACTTTATTCTTTAAAAATGACATGTCCTCGTCCAGAGGATGACCGCTGATATAAAAACCGATCATCTCTTTTTCAAATGCGAGCAATTCCTTTTTGGTATACTCTCCCACATCCGGGAAGTGGATCTCGAGCTCATCCTGCTCCTCGGGAGCAAGCATATCAAACAGAGAAAGCTGACCACTCATGCGCGTCTTTTTCTCAGCATTGACTGCATCTATCACCTGCATATGAACATGCATCTTTTGAAGCCTGGTGCCGGGCAGCGAGTCAAGAGCTCCGGCCTTTATCAGCGCTTCGACAGTCTTTTTGTTCACGGCGTTAGAGGACAGTCTCTGGCACAGATCCTTCAGTGATTTATACGGTCCTCTCTTCTCTCTTTCATCTATAAGCTCCTCCGTGACAGTCGCACCGACTCCCTTCAGCGCCACCAGACCGTAACGGATGACTTCCTCGGTTTTGCCCGTCTCCGGGTCAGTCACCGTCTCTGCGCTGAACCTGTATCCGCTCTGATTTACATCCGGAGGAAGGATACGCATCCCCTGCTTTTTGCAATCCGTTATATATCTCAAAAACTTATCCTTTGAGTTCATGACCGACGTAAGTGTCGCCGCCATAAAGTGGTACGGATAATAAGCCTTCAGATATGCTGTCTGATATGCGACCACTGCGTACGCCGCCGCATGTGACTTGTTAAACGCATACGAAGCAAAGCTCATCATATCGTCAAAAAGCTTGTTGGCTATCTTCTCATCTATGCCTCGCTTCAGACATCCGTCAATGCCCATCTCGGGGTTTCCGTGGATAAAGTTCTTTCTCTCCCTCTCCATCTCATCGAGGTGCTTCTTCGCCATGGCACGGCGCACCATATCACTCTGTCCAAACGAATATCCGGCCAGATCACGCACTATCTGCATAACCTGCTCCTGATATACGATACATCCGTATGTCGGCTTCAGGATAGGCTCCAGCATGGGATGCGCATACTCGATCTGATCCTGATTTCTCTTGCCCTTCAGATATTGCGGGATAAAGTCCATAGGTCCCGGTCTGTACAGCGATATACCCGCTATCAGATCCTCAAGACAGTCAGGGTGCAGCCTTTTCATAAATCCGGTCATCCCCTCGCTCTCGAGCTGGAAGACACCGGAAGTGTACCCGGCCGATATCAACTCATAAGGCTTGGGATCATCAAACGGGATCTTGTTGATATCATCGATATTTCCCTCTGCCGCATCTCTTATGACACTCAGTGTCCTGAGTCCCAGAAAGTCCATCTTCAAAAGGCCCTGCTTCTCAAGCAGCGGCGCTTCATACTCGGTAACCACGCTCTCATCCGGCATCACTGCAAGCGGAACAAAGTTCAGCACGGGCTCCGGTGCGATCAGGACGCCAGCAGCATGCTTGGTCGTATGCCTCGGCAGTCCTTCCAGGCGCATACCTATATCTACAGCCTTCTTTATCTGCTCATCACCTTCGTATATATCCCTGAAGTCGGGACTCGCCTTCAGTCCTTCTGCCAGAGTAAGATTCTGCGGTATAGTCTTTGTCACCTGCTTCGAATACTGCG
>JAFSTZ010000435.1 GCA_017445525.1 Eubacterium sp. | reverse complement strand
GTCTTGGGATATCTGCCCGTAGTCGCATAGCAGTATGTGACATCCCTCTGTATCGCCTTTTCAAGACTCTGTCTCTGTCTGTCAACATTCCCCTTTGAGGCATAGCTCACCGAAAACAGGAACAGCAGCATGATCGCCGCAAATCCTATAAGTGTCAGTATAGTTTTTCTGTTTTTCCTGTCCCTATTTCTCATATGGAAGATACGATCCCCAGAAGCGGAAACATTACCGACATGAGTATCGCGCCAATGATCAGAGAAAGCATAACGATGAGCACGGGCTCAATGGTCCCCAACGCATTGCTTATGCTTGCATCTATTTTTTTCTGACTCAGATCGGAGATCTGCTCCATGACCACATCAGCCGAGCCGGTACGGTTACCTATCGTCATCATGCGGGCCGGAACTCCCGAGAGTATCTCCGACTCCTTAAGAGCCTCATCAAACGGAGCCCCGTCCGTGAGCTTAGTCTTGCAGACATCTATTTTAGCCGAGAAAGATTTGTCCTCTATTATCTCCGATACCATCTCTATACCGAAATCGGGTGAGAAGCCCGACCTCAAGGCAAGTGCAAGCCCGTCGGCAAAACGGCTGGTGGATATATCATTCCTTAGCCTCTTGAAAAATCTGAAATGCGAAAGGAAGGCAAGTCCCGCTTTTCTTCCCTTCTCTGTCCTGACACATACGACCGAGATCGCAAGTATCACGACCAGGATCACCACAAATACTATCGAGTACCGCCTGATGATGTCACCGGCATCAAAGAGCACTCCCGCAAATCCGGTCATCTCAGACCCCAGCTGTCTGAACACCTGACGAAATACGGGCATCACCTGCAGCAGCAGCACCAGTATGACTATAAGGATCATCCCGGCCATCACTATCGGATAAGTCACCGCCTGACGTATGGACTGTCTGATCTCCTCTTCTCTTGCATAATGCCTGCGAAGCGCATCCATCACATTATCCAGGGTACCGGTCTCCTCTCCGATCCTCGTCATGTTTACCATGTAGGTCGGAAATACTCCGGTGCTCTCCAAGGCACTGTGAAGATATCCGCCCTCTTCAAGCTTTGCCTTTATTTCCCTATACAGCTTCTTCTCTTCCGCACTCGCTTCCGAGTCGTCTCCCATCATATAGAGTCCCTCTATGGATGAGATACCCGCCCTGATGATCATGGACATCTGTCCGCAGAAGTATGAAAGCTCCGAATTGCTCAATGTTTTCATGGAAAATCATGCTCTCCTTTGATACTGTAAACACAACAGGATAATTGTATCACGACCCGTTATGATTTGAAAGTTTTACTTGGATATCCTCCACTTCATCATATGATACTTTTCTCACTTTTTCTTTAATACAGCCAATGCCGCATAGTGCAAAACTTCAAACTGTTCCGGGGCGATCCTGTCCAGTAACTCCCTGTGTTCCTTATCCCACTTAGCCAATTCTTCCTCTGACAAGGATGCGCCCACACCTCTGCAGACTCGCATCCTCCCGTGCCAGGATTCTTTGGTAAACGGTACCATCAGATCATATTCCTCATGATCTTCCGGCTCAAAGTATTCATAGGCAATATCAGGGATCAGGATCGGATGTCTGGTCTCGCCGGCACCAGACCACTTCGGGCTGTAC
>JAFSTZ010000434.1 GCA_017445525.1 Eubacterium sp. | reverse complement strand
GATGCTGCAACTTATCGGACCCTACAGGGAGCTTGACTATATGGGAGTATTGCTGCTCTCGGGAGAAGAACTATTATGTGCGAGTCCCGAACTTGTAGGCGAGGATATGCAAAGCATCAGATCATCCGCAGAGATAATAAAAGAAAAGCAGATAGGACTGTCGGGCTTTAACCTTGTTGTCTACAGCAAGAGGAGAATATCAGAAGATCTGTCTGGGTATTTTCGCATAGCGATGCCTGTTACCATAGCGATACTTCTTGTGGTCGTGGTTATATTTTTCATGTATATGAGAAGGCAGACTATAGCGGAGATGGCGCAGAGGGCAGCACTTGACCGTGAGACTACAAGGGGAATTCTTTTACAAAAGCAGATCAACGCGCACTTTACCGTGAACACCTTAAACTCTCTTCGTGCTCTGATAAATAAAGGAGATATAGAGGCGGCAACGAGGATATGCAACGAGCTCTCGACACTCCTTCGCTATGCCAACGAAGGGGATGAGTATATCTCACTTATGGATGAGTTTTATATGCTCGAGCAGTACATAGAGATAATGAAGATACGATATCCGGAGCATATAGATGCACAGGTGGAGTTTGATGATATATATGAAGAGCTGATAATACCGAGGATGTTGCTGCAGCCTATAGTTGAGAATGCGATAGTGCATGGTTTGCAAAAAACAGATGGGACAATTCACATCAGCGCTTCACTCGTCAGACTGTCCGGAAATCCCGACGCAGATACAGATGATCATTATTTATCTGATAAAAAGGAAGATAAACCCGTCGAAAAGTTGATCATAGTGATATCCGATACCGGCGCGGGAATGGATGAAAGGACATTGAAGGAAGTAACAAACAGTCTGATAAGCGATGATAATAATGCAAAAGAAAAAGGATTGGAGAGAGTGGCTCTTAAAAACATAGCAAGAAGGATCCGTATGATATGCGGTCCGCAGTGCGGGCTTATAATAGAGTCGGAACCGGGCAAGGGGACTACAGTCAGGATCATCCTCACGGTTATCAGACATAATGGCAAAGGAAACTATAACCCTTGATCTATATCTATATTACAGATTCACTCCGGATACGGTAAAGAGTAAACTGAAAAGAACAGTAACTCTTGTATTTCATATATAAATATGATATAGTAAAGATCGTTGCGGACGTATTATCCGGGTATGTAGATCGCATCAGACGAGGATATGCGGAGATTAGAGATTAGGAGAGGAGTTTATGAGTACTGAAGAAATATTTACCGTTATAGCGTCTATGTTGGGTGGACTGGCATTATTTCTGCTTGGTATGAACACGCTCAGTGATTCTCTGTCTACGATGACAGGAGGATTGCTTGATCGTGTGCTGGGAAAGATCACTAAAAATGCTTTCCTGGGGTTTTTGTTTGGTGCGGGGATCACTGCGGTGGTTCAGTCATCGTCTGCGATAACAGTGCTCTCGGTCGGACTCGTAAACTCCGGGATCATCGGACTGAAGCAGGCATCGAGTCTGATCATAGGAGCGAATCTCGGTACGACGGCGACTGCGTGGTTGTTGTCACTGAACGCACTGGATGGTGAGTCTTTGCTGATGACTATAGTTAAGCCCAGTTCGTTCTCTCCATTTTTAGCGATAATCAGTGTGGCGTTGACGATGTTTGCAAAGTCGCGAGTAAAGAAGAATATTGGGAGTGTTCTCCTGGGGTTCGCTGTCATGATGATCGGTATGAACCTGATGAGTCAGGCGGTGGCGCCGCTTCGTGAGCTTCCGGTGCTCAAGGATACTCTGATGAGCTTTACCAATCCGATCCTTGGTTTCGGATTTGCGATGCTTTTTACGATGCTGGTGCAGAGTTCGGATGCGGTTGTCGGTATCGTGCAGGCGTTTGCTCTCAGTGTGGGAGTTACCTTTGGTATGGCTATCCCGCTTGTGTGCGGTGCGCAAGTTGGAACATGTATTACGGCTCTTTTGTCATCGATGGGAACATCCAGAAACGGAAAACGTACCGCGTTTGTCAACTTGTATTATAATCTGTTGAAGACGATTCCGTTTTTGATCATTTTCTATGTGGCAAACGGTATTTGGCATTTTTCTTTTATGGAAGAATCGGTTGGAGCGATAGGCATTCCTATCTTCCATACAACGGTAAATCTTCTGGCATGCATTATCTGGCTTCCGGGATCGGGGGTTCTGGTTGGGCTTGCGCAGAAAACGCTGCCGTATGATAAAAAGGAAAAAGAGGAGATGGCAAACCGGCTTACCATGCTGGACGAAAACCTCCTCGGGAATCCTTCATTTGCTCTGGAACAGACTGATAAGGCAGTAAGGGCGCTCGCTGATGCTTCGATCGAATCGCTGAAAATGGCAGTAAAGATTGATGATACCCCGGATGCATTAGAGGATGTAGATCGTCTGTGTGGCCGGGTGGCTCAGTTTGAAAACCAGATAGATGAATATCTGGTAAAGATCTCTACTGTAAGCTCTGATCCAAAGAATATGAATTACTCGGTATTTCTCTCAAATGTCACATCTTCCTTTGCTCAGATGGGCAAGATGGCAGTGCGTATAAAAGATATGATTATCGAATATCGTAAAAAGTTTGGAGACACGTCTGATATCATCACAGATGATGACAGGCTTGAAGCCAGAGTGTTTGCTGAGTCATATGCGGAACTGATGGAACTTACCATATCGGGATTTGAGGAGAGAAGTTTTTCATTATCTTATACGGTTCAGCTCTATCGTGAGCAGATTACATACCTGTGTGATGTGATGAGATGGCGGCATATCCGTAACCTGCATACTGATGAGGGCAGGCAGGAGTTCAGAACATTTATCACGGATATCTTTTATGTTGAGGAGCACCTTATCGATGTCTGTGATGCTATCGCTGATGCCGTGATCCGATATCTGCAGGGTAAGGGAGAACAGATAAGGATAAGTGATGATGAAAAGGAGAAAAAACTTCAGCACGTCAGGCAGTTGTTTGCTGACAAACGTAAACTGTTGGGCATTGAATAAAAAAATGGTTGACACAGTGCCCTGTTTGTACTATAATATGGAACGTGACTGGATTTTCATGTGCCATTGCCCCGGCGCAGAAAGTCCTAAACAAAGCAGCAAACAGCGGGTTTCGGACATTTCCCGCAGAGGTTTGCATATAGTTACAGGAGGAAACGAAGGATGAAGACATATGTTGCGAAAGCATCCGACGTAGAGAGAAAATGGTATGTGATCGACGCTGATGGGAAGAACTTAGGACGTCTTTCTTCAGAGGTTGCAAACATACTGAGAGGCAAGAAAAAGCCTATTTACACGCCATCTGTTGATACAGGTGATTATGTGATCATCGTAAACGCAGAGAAGGTTGCAACTACCGGTAAAAAGCTTGATCAGAAGATGTACTATCATCACTCAGATTATGTCGGAGGGATGAAGGAGACTACACTTCGTGAGATGCTTCGTAAAAAGCCGGAGTATGTTATCACTCACGCTGTCAAGGGTATGCTCCCGAAGGGAAAGCTTGGACGTCAGATGATGAAGAAGCTTCACGTCTATGCAGGACCGGAGCATGAGCATGCGGCACAGAAGCCGGAAGCACTTGATATTTGATTAGGAAAGGAGAGATAACATGGCTGCTAAAACTTTTTACGGCACGGGCAGAAGAAAGTCATCAGTTGCACGTGTATATATCACACCGGGTACCGGTAAAGTGACTATCAATAAGAAAGACATGGATGATTATTTCGGTCTTGATACACTGAAGATCATCGTTCGTCAGCCTTTGGAGGTAACAGGGACCGCAGATAAATATGACGTTAAGGTCACTGTTCGCGGCGGCGGGTTCACTGGTCAGGCAGGAGCTATCCGCCACGGTATCGCCAGAGCACTCAACAAGGCAGATGAGGAGTTCAGAGCACCGCTCAAGAAGGCCGGCTTCCTCACTCGTGATGCGAGAGAGAAAGAGCGTAAGAAATACGGTCTCAAAAAAGCGAGAAGAGCCCCGCAATTTTCGAAAAGATGAGATTGCCTGCGGAATTCAGACATGGAAAAAGGCATCTTGCAAGCTTGCTTGCAAAGGTGCCTTTTTATATGTCTGAGATTCCATAGGAATCCAGTAACGAGCGAGACGAAGCGAAGCGGAGTCGAGCCCGTTACCGGATTCCGCAGGTAATTCGGATTACTCGCGGAGCCTGCTATGCAGGCGAGCCGAGTCCTTAATGGATTTCGCGGATAATCTCATCGTTTGGTGCTGCCCGGCGCGGAGCCTGCTATGCAGGCGAGCCGAAAAACAATTTGACAAAACAGGCAAAAAGGTGTATATTGATAATAG
>JAFSTZ010000007.1 GCA_017445525.1 Eubacterium sp. | reverse complement strand
TGGGACAGTAAGCCTCAACTTCACCGAAGGTTGACATGTGAACCGAATTATACTATAATTGTATGGATTATAGTATGATCGGAGGATTGAATCATGAACTCACCGGATGATATTCGTATAGAGAGAACATCACTTTTGACACCGCTTCGTATGCTTTTGACATTTACTGTGGTTATCTCGGCGTATGATACCGGACAGGCGGTATTATCATTTATCGAGCTTGCAAAGCAGCCGGGTATGGACACTATGCTGGTATTGATATGGTTGTTGTCGGCGCCGATGAGCTTTATATGCGCGGTTTGTCTGTTTTTGTCGATAAAGAAGCTTCGCGAAGGCAAGTCTGCATCGATGACCCTGACAGTCGGGATCGGTGCTATGGTGCTGTCTTCCGTGGCTGCACTTATATCTCAGGCAAACGTATTGAACGGCAAAGCGCTCAGTATCCTGGTTCTTTGCGGTATAGTTCTGGTTTGCTATGTCATCGTATTTTTATACTATCAGAAGATAGGAGCCAAGCCTCTTACCATCTTCGCTGCGGTTATGGGAGTCCTCTGCGGCGGCTACTATCTGTTAAACGGGATCGTGCTTGTAAAGGATCAGCCGGAGCAGATACTTGGTTATCTGTTTTCATCGTATCTGACTGCATTTTTGGTTGCGATCTGCGTCCTGATCTACACACTCACCGTAGGTATCGGACCTGTCATCGAGGAGGTTGAGGAAGACGACAGGGATTTTGTCGATTGATATAGGATTTCGACAAGCTGGTGTTTTCCGTAAGCAGTATTGGAACTGGCGAGCAAAAAGCGTGATGCTTGTCCGAGTGAAGTGAGGTATGAGATGAATCCCGAGTATATGCGTCGTGCGATAGAGCTTGCAAAAAGAGGAGAGGGCAGAGTTTCGCCGAATCCTCTTGTTGGTTGCGTGGTTGTAAAGGATGAGAAGGTCATAGCGCAGGGATGGCATGATCATTATGGTGGATTTCATGCGGAGAGAAATGCCCTGACCGGTGTTCCCCGCGATGTGACCGAGGGAGCTGATCTGTATGTGACACTTGAACCTTGCTGCCACCACGGCAAGACTCCTCCGTGCACGGATATCATCATAGAAAAAGGGATAAAAAGGGTTTTTGTGGGTTCGGATGATCCGAACCCTTTAGTTGCGGGCGGTGGATTTGCGGCATTGAAAGCTGTCGGCATAGAGGTTCGGACTCATGTTTTAAAGGACGAGTGCGATAGTATAAATGAAGTCTTTTTTCACTATATAAGTACAAAGACTCCTTTCGTTGTGATGAAGTATGCCATGACACTTGATGGGAAGATCAATCTCGGAGATCGATTTACTTCTGACGTTTCTGACGGATCGCCCTTATGGACCGTAGGTGAGGATACGGAAGAAAAAAAGACTGCAGGCTCGGGTGGAGTTCGTATTACCGGAGACGAGGCACAGGCGCACGTACATTTATTGCGGAAAAGATATTCGTCCATCATGGTCGGTGTAGGTACAGTGCTTGCTGATGATCCTATGTTGAACTATAGACAAGAGGTATTGACCGGCTTCGGAGCCGGATCGGTTTCAGAAGCATTATCTTCGGAAGATGAAGTTTCGAGTCAGGCCGGAGTCGGAGTCGGACCGGATCCGGGTGAGATTCTCCCGGAAGCCGGCGTGTCAGATCGTGTTGAGTTTGAGGCTGATTTTGATTATAATCCGACTCGTATCATAGTTGATTCGCATCTTCGTACTCCCGTGGGATCACGGATCGTGCAGACTGCGAAGGATATACCTACTATCATCGCTTATGTTGATACAGAAATGAGAGGACAGGCCTCATCAGGTGTTGGCAATGTCAGTGCATCGGACAGGATGTCGGGACTTGCGGAAGCCGGAGTCAGACTGATGCCTGTTGAGTCGGATGGACGTGGGCATGTATCACTTTCTGACCTGCTGAAAAAATTGGGTGCGGATGGCATCGACAGCATCCTGGTGGAAGGCGGCTCATCTCTTCATGGATCATTTATGGATAACCGGCTTATAAACAGAGTTTATGCATATATATCTCCCAGATTGTTTGGGGGACAGATGTCACTGTCGCCTGTAGGCGGGATCGGAGTTGCAGATGCGGATGAAGCCATGAGACTGGCAGATGTTGAGATGTTGCATCTTGGAGATGACATATGTATAACCGGAAAAACGATTTGGTGAGGAGAGGTACGTAATACATGATAAAACGTTCGTTTCGTAAAAAAATAACACGTGTCGTGGTGGCGGTGGCGGCTCTTTCATTGACCATCATGTCTGTATTTATGTTTATCATGTTGTTTGATCTGCGTGGTTTCTTTATTGAATCGAACATAGACTCCGGGAAACAGGCTGAGGAGATGTCCGCTCGTACCGTGACAAACCAGATACATGAGAGGATGATCAGAACAACACAGGGACAGGCCAATCGTGCAGACAGTATACTTGAAAACTTTATGAATTCGGTTAAAGTCGTGGCGGATTATGTGACAGATCTGTATACTCATCCGGAGGATTATCCTGATAGAACTGTATCTTTGCCCGACAAGAAAAATGATGGGGAGCTCTCGGTACAGCTTTTGCACTCTGCAAGTACAGATCTCGATGATCCTGAAGTAAGGGATGAGCTCGGATTGGTGGCAAATGTTCAGGATCTGCTTTTAGCTATCAACAGAAATGACGATGATATGAGTTCCAATTACATTGCAACTAAGTCAGGCCTGATGATACAGGCTGATTATATATCATCCAGGAAGTTTGATGATGATGGGAACATACTTCCGATCGAGGCAAAGGAACGTCCCTGGTACCAGGGGGCCGAGGAGACACGGAAGCCGTATTTTACATCGTTAAAGAAGGATTTACATACAGGCAGACTGGCAGTCATGTGTGGGGTTCCCTTCAATAAAAAAGGACAGTTTATGGGTGTTGCCGGTGCCGGTATGTACATCGATGAACTCGGCAAGGTAGTTAATGCGACAGATATAGGTAAAGCGGGATATTCTACTCTGGTTGACAGTGACGGAAAGATCATTCTCAGTACCGAGGGTGGTGAGCTGTATTCCGTGGATCCGGATGAAGCTTATGATGTCAGGGAAACAGATGGTGAGAAGTACTTTTCCGATGCGATGAGAAGGGCTGTTGATGGAAAAGCGGGAGTTGAGCTCATCACGATGCAGGGTGAGAATTATTATATGGCTTATGCTCCTTTGAAGACTGTCGGATGGTCTTTGGTTACGACGATTCCGTCGAAAGAAGTCAATGAGCCCACTACACAGCTTGTTTCGGCATTGGCAGTTTCGACAAAGAAAAGCGTTGAAGCATCAGGCGCTCAGATAACTTTTGTATTTATCCTGGTATTTGTTATAGTGATCCTGCTGCTTTTTGCAGCGGCTCAGCTTGCAAGACGGTCTTCAAGGCGCCTCGCAAGACCCGTAAAAGAGCTTACCGGTAAGGTCAGGCGTGTCAAGGGAGATGATCTGGATTTCTTCTGGGATGAGGATACGGGTGATGAGATACAGGTTCTTGCGGAGTCCTTTGGTTCACTGACGGACAGGATGAAGCAGTATATACGGGACATTACCGAGATAACCAAGGAGAAGGAGAGGATCGGCGCCGAGCTGAATGTCGCCACGCGTATTCAGGCCAGTATGCTGCCTACTGATTTTGATAAATACGATGATCTAAAAAGGTTTACACTGTTTGCCTCTATGGATCCGGCCAAGGAGGTTGGCGGAGATTTCTATGACTTCTTTATGGTTGATGATAGAAAAATTGCACTGGTTATGGCCGATGTATCCGGCAAGGGGGTACCGGCAGCATTGTTTATGGTGCGTGCGACCACGGCGATCCGCACCCGCACACAGAGTGGCGGCAGTCCGTCAGAGATCCTGTCGGATGTCAACGATCAGCTATGCATCGGCAACACAGAGGAGCTGTTCGTCACAGTTTGGTTGGCCGTAATCGATGTGTATACCGGAGAAGGCATGATCGCAAATGCAGGTCATGAGCATCCGGCGCTGCGTCATAAAGATGGTAAGTATGAGCTTGTAAAGTACCATCATGGCCCGGCTGTGGCGACGATGGAGGGTATACCGTTCCGCGAGCACGAGGTCAAGTTTGAGCCGGGTGATACTGTCTTTGTATATACGGATGGTGTTACCGAGGCGACCAATCTGAACAACGAGCTTTTCGGTGATGACAGAGTTATAGCGGCGTTGAATCACGATCCGGATGCGGATCCGAAGGATCTTCTGCCGACCGTACGCCGGGATATCGATGAATTCGTCGGTGAGGCGTCGCAGTTTGATGATATCACGATGCTGGCATTTCGTTTTGACTGATTTAGTTACTATTCACGGTTGTCACAGTACATAAGCGCTTGATTCAGCCGTGAATAGTAACTTTTTTTGATAAAATAGCTTGTCAACCGGTTTTTTTTGTGATATACTCGGTAGACGGGCTTTTTTCAGCCTGATAAATGCTGTATTTTATTTGAGGGGAAAGTATTTATACATGAAGAAGCAGAGCACGGCTAAGATCATACTTGTTTACTTTTTCAAGACCATTGGCATCATGACGCTTTTGGTCGGTGTTGGTGTGCTCAGCTATTATCTGACGATGCTTTATTTGAAGCAGACTGATCGCGTGGAGCGTTCCGCAACATATCAGCATGTTATCTCGGTAAATGCCGGACCGGAGTCGTCCAATCTTATCTACGGATATGATGAGAACGACGGCCATATCACCGGTATGATACTGGAACTCTTCGATCAGGATTCTAAAAATATTTCCTATGTAACTATACCGGCGGAAACCCAGATAGAGATAACGCCGACTACATATCAGGAGTTGCTGAAGGCGTCTCCTTCTATTCCGCAGGTCGTGGATCTGTACAAGGTGCCCGGTTACTTTACGGGGGATGTTGCGTATGAGTACGGTATTATGGCTCTGCAGGATGCTTTTCCGGTGGAGATAGGATATTTTACGGCTGTTCCGTCGCAGAAGTTTTCTTTGTACTATGAGATGGGTGCCAAAAAGGAAAATATCTACAACCCGACAGATGCGTATCTGTCAGGTATGAAAAAATGTACAACCAAGGCGGATATGGATGATATGTTGAAGGATCTTTGTGATGAGCAGATATCCGACATCACGCTGTCACAGAAGCTCAACTACTCCGAGGCTCTTTCCAAGGTGGTTTGGGACAATTATCGTATTTACAGGCTGAAGGGAACTGACGAGGAGGGAGTATTTATCATAAATTCCGTCAAGAGCAGAAAGCTTGTAAACAAGATTTGGGAGTCCGTGACCTATACCACGCCGCAGTTCGAGCCGGACGGCAGCGAGGTTGAAGAGGTAGTGGAGGAGCAGAACATCGAGATACTGAACGGTTCTGCTATCGACGGGCTGGCCTCATCCTACCAGAAAACCATGCAGGATGACGGGCTTTCGGTTATAAATATCGGGAACTACACAGGCATGAAGCAGGAAACTACCACGATCTATGCGAGAAATGTCAAGTGGGCCAAGAAGAATCTGCGCAAGTACTTCCCGCATCCGAAGAAGGTTGAGGTTATTGGCAGTACTACTCTCGAGGAGGGTGTTGACGTGCAGATCATCCTCGGTGTGGATGCGGACGCGTGATGGTGACTATTCATGCCTGTCACTTCATGGCTCGTAAATCCCACATTCCGATCAATGGCGTATAAAATAACGTTTTTTAGTCAAAAATAGCAATATTAACAAATATGTGACATAAATTTTATCAATTTTAGATATAGCATTTTTATAAAAAAAGTAGTATAGTTATACGCATAGCAACTGACAATCGTAGGACGTGTGCGTCCATTACGAAATATGCCAAATTAGGAGGGTAATTACAAAATGGCAAGTTTATCACTAAAAAACATCAACAAAAAGTATCCGAACGGTTTCCATGCCGTAAAGGACTTCAACCTCGAGATCGAGGACAAAGAGTTTATCATCTTTGTCGGACCTTCAGGATGTGGAAAGTCTACTACACTTCGTATGATCGCAGGACTTGAGGAGATTTCTTCCGGAGAGCTCTGGATCGGAGACAAGATGGTAAATGATGTTGAGCCGAAGGACCGTGATATCGCCATGGTTTTCCAGAACTATGCACTTTATCCGCATATGTCGGTATATGACAACATGGCATTTGGTCTGAAGCTCCGCAAGACACCGAAAGATCAGATCGACCGTCTCGTTCATGAGGCAGCTAAGATCCTTGATATTGAGCATCTTCTCGACAGAAAGCCGAAAGCTCTTTCAGGTGGTCAGCGTCAGCGTGTCGCTATGGGACGTGCTATCGTCCGTGACCCGAAGGTATTCCTCATGGACGAGCCTCTGTCAAACCTGGATGCAAAGCTGAGAGTTCAGATGCGTATCGAGATCTCTAAGCTTCACCAGAGACTTGAGACAACCATCATTTATGTAACACATGACCAGACCGAGGCTCTTACGCTCGGTACACGTATCGTAGTTATGAAGGATGGTGTCATCCAGCAGGTAGATACACCGCTCGATCTTTACATGAGACCGAACAACCTCTTCGTAGCAGGATTCATCGGATCACCTCAGATGAACTTCATCGAGGCAAGAGTCGTAACATCCGGCTCCGATACACTGCTTATGTTTGGTTCAAACTCCATCAAGCTTCCTGATGATAAGGGCAAAAAGCTTATCGATGGTGGATATGAGGATAAAAATGTTATCTTCGGTATCCGTCCTGAGGATATCAAGGATGATCCTGAGTTCATCGGTCAGTCACCGGATACCTGCTTAGATGCAACCGTAAAGGTATACGAAATGCTCGGTGCGGAAGTATTCCTGTACTTCACAGTTGATACTTATGATATCACCGTACGTGTTGATCCGAGAACTACAGCAAGGACCGGCGATACCGTGAAGATCGCACTTGATGGTTCCAAGATCCATCTCTTTGACAAGGATACAGAAGAGACCATCTGCAACTGATGGTTGTCATATAAGATGAAGTGACTTCCTGTTTCTCAGAAAAAGCCCCGCGTATTTGCGAGGCTTTTTCATTACTGTTTTACTATTCACGGCTGTCACTCCCCATTCGAAAAGTCCATGCTCGTGCCCACATCTGCGCTCGTGCAAGCACGGCGCATCTGTGCACACGGCACTCTATCGTCGCTTCGCGACACTTTTCTCATGTAGGGGAGTGACTGCCTTCAGCCTGAATCATACACATATGCACATACGGATACAAGTATCCGATGCATATATCTGTATGATTCAGTCGTGAATAGTAACAGTTTGACACATAGTTGTAGATAATTTCAGTTAAAATATATACAG
>JAFSTZ010000433.1 GCA_017445525.1 Eubacterium sp. | reverse complement strand
GATCTCTACAATGGCAGTATATAAATGTGAGTAATGCATTGTGTCGGCCGATATGGCAGGATGATGAAGCAGTCCTGATGATGTATTCTATGGGAGGAGGGATATCTATATGGTAAACATCAACAAAAAGATCGGAGCGAGACTGAAGTGTTTTCGTGAGGAAAAGGGGCTTTCTGTACTTCAGGTATCAAAGATCCTCGGGATATCGGAAGCACATTATCGCAGGATAGAGAGGGGAGAGCACGATATGGGAGTGCAAAAGCTCTATGATCTCACCCTGTTTCTGAACCTGGATCCAAGATATCTGATAACCGGAGAGAGAAAAGGAGAGATACAGAAGTTCCCGGGGCTCGTCAGGGAGGAACCACCCGCATATTTGCCTGATAAAATTACAGAAAGCAGTACAGCGACAAGACCGATCAGATCGTTAAGCACCAAACCGATCGAAACCAGTAAACCTATCATCTTTTCTGCCGGGCATAACAGATATCCTGTGGCAATGGATGATATACTTTACCTGGAGAGCGTCAACAGAGCGGTTATCGTACATACCAGAAAAGAGATCATCAGGATCCCGTCGCTTAGACTCAGTGGCTTTATGGAGCAGTACGGTAACATTTTTATAAGAATACACAGAACCATGGTCGTGAATAAGGATAAAGTCAGGAGGTATAACAATTGCGGATTGTTTGTAGAGTTGGCTGAAACCGGCGAGAAACTGCCTGTTGGGAGGACTTATTCCGAATATGTGAGGAAAGCATTTGACGAAAACAGGATTAGGGGCTATAATAGGTAGGATCAGTCTGCCCGGGGGTGAAGGAAGCTATGAAGGATATCTTTTTGATAAGGCATGGGAGGCAGGACTCCAAGCTATGCAATGTCAATGTCGGTCTGAGTGAGGCGGGCAGAGAGCAGGCTCGTCTTCTCGGAGAGAGGCTGCGTACCTACGGTATCGAGAAGATGTATGCCTCGGAGCTTTCCAGAGCGGTGGAGACTGCGCAGATCATAGCCGGTATCATAGGAGTTGATGTTGAGGAGCTGCCTGATATCGAGGAGATCCACTTTGGCGGATTTACCGGAAAGACAGATGAGATGATCCGCGCTCTGTATGGGAGTTTTCAGGAGGAGCGCAGGAAACATGAGGCTGATATCCCGTTTCCTGTTGGAGGCGAGTGCGGAGCCGATGTGGTCCGCAGGGCGATGCCGGTCATCAGATCGCTGAATGAAAGAGAGGAGAACCGCATAGCGGTTGTAACTCACGGAGGGGTTATCAGGTCTGTGTGCGCACATATACTCGGAGCCGACCAGAAGGATAAGCTGAAGTTCGGTATTGATATCGAGAACACCGCACTCACTCATCTGATATATGACCCTGAGAGGGATTTTTACTTTTTGGAGAGATTCAACGATCATGCACATCTCGAAGGCAGACCTGAGCTTATGAGAAAGGGGTGGAAGACCTCTTTAGAGAGAAATCCTTTGGATTCTTTGAGAAAAGGCCGATCCGGGTTTACGCAGATCAAATAAGTGTGATCAAGGATAATAGAAGGAGACTGATATGCTGAAAAAGAGCTATGACATAGACAAGACAGATCTTATCATCCCTGTGTACCGTCCGGATGATAAGTTGTGGAGACTGCTTGATATGATCGACAGGCAGACTTCTCATATAAATAATATCTACATCATGCAGACTCTGACTGACGATGATGAGATTGACAGGGGGCTTTCGGACAGGCTTATGGGGAGAGGAGCCATAGTTACAACTCTTCACAAAAAGACCTATGACCACGGCGGCACGAGAAATAAGGGCGCTTCACTGTCCTCTGCCGGACACATCCTGTTTATGACGCAGGATGCCGTACCAAAGGATGAATATCTGGTGGAGAGGCTTTTGAAAGCACTGTCGCAGGAGGGTGTTGCGACCGCTTATGCCAGACAGCTGGCCACGGATGAGGCCGGACCGATAGAGAGCTACACCAGGGTTTTCAACTATCCTGAAGAAAGCAGTATAAAGTCAAAGGAAGATGTTGAGAAGATCGGGATCAAAGCGTATTTCTGTTCAAATGTCTGCGCTATGTATGATCATGAGGTTTACGATGAGATCGGCGGATTTGTCAGACATACCATTTTTAATGAAGACAGTATCATGGCGGCCAAGACCATCGAGGCCGGGTACAGTATAGCGTATGCCGCAGATGCCGAGGTCTATCATGCACATAAATACACCTTCAGGCAGTATTTTTCCAGAAACTTTGATCTTGCGGTGTCACAGAAGCAGTACAGTGAGATCTTTGACAAGGTTTCTTCGGAGTCCGAGGGAGTCAGGCTCGTGATGAAGACGGCGAAGCATCTGACCGATACCGACAGATGGTATCTTTTGCCCGAGCTTGTGATAGGGAGCGGCTGCAAGTATGCCGGATATTTTTTAGGAAAGCGCTACAGAAGACTGCCCAAAGAGGTTACCCGCGCTCTGTCGATGAACAAGGCATATTGGAAGTGATGATCATTATTATAAATGTACAGGTGAGATTATGACGATCGATATCATACTTGCCGCATATAACGGCGGGAAATATATAAATGAACAGCTTGATTCCCTGCTTGCCCAGACGTGCAGGGATATCAGCATACGCGTGTACGATGACGGCTCTACCGACGGTACTGTGGATATCGTAAGGGAATACGCGGACAATCACGATAATATTTTTCTATATAGAAATAAAAAGAACTTGGGACTCACGCTCAACTTTCTGCATGGGGTGAAAAGGTCAAAGGCTGATTATATCATGCTCTGTGATCAGGACGACATCTGGAAACAGGATAAGGTGGAGAAAACTTTGTCTGCCATGGAAGATGCATGCAAAGAAGAGGGTGATAAGCCGGTTTTGGTGTTTACGGATGCTGATATCTACGACGGTAGAATGCCGAAAAACCGCAGTTTTATAAAAGAATCTCATTATGATGTGAAAAAGGTTGACTTGAGCTCGCTTTTGATGGAAAATAAGTGTATAGGCTGTTCTGTTATGATAAACAGGGCTTTGGCTGACAAGCTGGTAAGGATCCCCATGGGGATCAGGTATCATGACTGGTGGCTTGCGTTGATCGCGGCTGCTTTTGGCAGGGTTGTATTTCTCGATGAGATGACGATCCTGTACAGGCAG
>JAFSTZ010000432.1 GCA_017445525.1 Eubacterium sp. | reverse complement strand
GCCATCCCCGCAGCAAATGTCACTGCATGCTCCTCGGCTATACCAACATCAAAGGCTCTGTCAGGATACTCTTCAGCAAACGGCATAACTCCGGTGCCGTCCGGCATCGCAGCACATACAGATATGATATCATCATGCTCTGAGCCTCTCGATAAAAGCCACTCACTGAAAATATCCGTATAAGTTGCTTCATCCTCGCCACTATCAACCGGTTCTCCGGTTTCTATATCAAAGGCTCCTATCCCGTGAAACAGATCCGGTTTTTCCTCTGCCGGTCTGTAGCCCTTGCCTTTTTTCGTCAGAACATGGACGAGTACCGTTTCATCCTCCATCGAAGCAGCGGCTTCAAAAGCCTCCTTCATATCTTCGATATTGTGTCCGTCTATGGGACCAATATAAGTCAGTCCCATATCCTCAAAAAGCATACCCGGAAGAAGCAGGTGCTTGAGTGAGTCCTTAGTTCTCCTGATCTGATTGGCAAGCGGTATACCGACTGTAGGCACCTTATCAAGTGCATTTTCAACCCTTGACTTCAGATCCCGATATCTCCTGTCTGCCCTTATCTGTCCGAGATAATTGCTCATACCCCCGACATTTTTTGCTATGGACATCTTGTTATCATTTAGAACTATGACCATACTGGTCTTAGTCTCAACGGCATTGTTCATCGCCTCATAAGCCATACCGCCTGACAACGCACCGTCTCCTATGACGGCAAAAACTTTTTCATCAGTTCCTCTCAGATCTCTCGCCTTCGCCAGCCCCAAGGCTGCAGAAATGGATGTCGAAGAGTGACCTGTAGAAAAAGCATCCGCATCACTTTCATGTACATCAGGAAAACCGCTCAAACCACCAAGCTGTCTGAGTGTTCCCATCGCATCATCACGACCTGTAAGTATTTTATGTACATATGACTGATGCCCTACATCCCAAACCAGCTTATCCTCCGGAAAAGATAAAACAAGATGGAGCGCCATCGTAAGCTCCACCACACCAAGCGAAGCCGACAGATGTCCACCGGTCGTACTTACTGTCCTACCCACTCTTCTCCTAATCTCCTTCGCCAGCGTCCTGTATTCTGACGGGTCGATATCATGGATATCATTTGCATCACGAATCCTGTCCAGTATCCTGCTCAACTCACTAACACCCTTCTACAAAACACAGATCACTAACAAGAGTCAGTGATCTCTCTTTGCCATATATATAAATAAACCCTTTAAGAACTCTTTCGTGCCCTCTTCTGACTGAGGTACAGACAACGAATCAAGTGCTTTTATCGCACTATCAGTATAATCCAGGACAGCCTTTTCACTGTCCTCTATACCATGAATAGCCACATAAGTCGATTTATCCTGCTCCTCATCGCTATGCACCGGTTTTCCGAGCTTTTCCTCGTCACCTATAACATCGAGTATGTCATCCCTGATCTGAAAAGCCATACCTATATCATAACCGATCTTCTCAACCAGCTTGATCGCCTCGTCATCGGCACCACCCAATGATGCGCCTGCAGACATAGATGCTGCCAGTAGAGCTCCTGTCTTGCCTTTATACACATACATAAGCATATCAGAATCCAGAAACTTTCCCGTATTCTCAACATCAACTACCTGTCCGCCGATCATCCCGCGAACACCTGCCAGAACTGCGATCTTATCGAAAGCAACAGCAGCCCTTCTCAGCAGATCCGGATCACGGATCTCACACAGAGCAGTCGATATCTGTTCATATGCCCCGTTCAGCAGAGCATCTCCGGCAAGTATACCCATTGCTTCACCATACTTCTTGTGGGTAGACTCTTTTCCTCGCCTCATATCATCATCATCTAAAGCAGGCAGATCATCATGAACAAGCGAATAGCTGTGAATCATCTCTATGGCAGTCATGAAGTGTTTCAATGCTCTATCATCACTGCCGCCAAACAGATTGAAAAACTCTCGCATCAGCATAGGGCGAAGTCTCTTGCCTCCAGCCATGACGCTGTAATTCATCGCATCATAAACAGTCTTTGCATACCCCGTATCATCCTGAAGCATCTCTCTGATGATCTTTTCTACCTCATCTGCTTTTTTAGCTATTATTTTTTCATTAATGTTTTCCATATCTCCTCATACAACACGACATATTTATACACTGATATCGCATATATCGATCAAATCAACTCATCAATTTCTTATATACTCTTTCAGATCCCTGCCATCATCAGAAAGTTCTTCCCAGCTTATGATCTCGGTGTTGAACTTGAGTTCTGCGTAAGAGCCGCACTCCATCTTTTTCCATGCAGTCTTCAGCCTCTCGATAACTCCCGGGATATCAACCTCATCAACCATCGGAAGAAGCAGAAAATACTGGTTTTCCTTAGTCTGCATCATCAGATCG
>JAFSTZ010000431.1 GCA_017445525.1 Eubacterium sp. | reverse complement strand
GTTTACCAAAAACGGTTTTGATGTTCCACCCGAGATTGAGAAGACGATGAAGTTCCTTTTGGAGGCGTAAAGGGATGGCAAAGAAGAGAATAGAGATAGAGAGAAGCTTGGAGATATTGGATGATCTGGCTGCGGACAGGCGTTATGATGCTGCTTGGGATGTTGTAGCCGAGCTTTCTCCCGAAGAAATTGACTCTGTTCATCATCTGAAACTGATGGCAAAGGTTCAGGAGGAAACAAAGCATTATGATGAGATGAAGAAAACATATCTGCATCTCTTTAATATGACCAAGGCAAGACATAATCTCAAGGAATATGTTAAGGTTCTGATACGTATAGGTGAGTTTGGTGAGGCAAAGCTCTATCTGAAGGAGTTTGAAAAGAGGGATGGAGCCATAGCCGATGATTTTGAGCTGAGATATGCTATGGCAGAGGCTTTGGAACTGGGTGTCGATGAGAAGATAAAGCTTCTGGAGGATTTCAAAAAAGAGGAGTACATGGAGAACTGGGGGCAGAAGCTTGCAGAGCTCTATGGTCAGGCAGGAAGGATAGAGGATAAAAAAAGAGAGCTGGCAGATCTGCATCTGTGGTTCGGAGGTGTCAGGATCATACCGGACGATCCTGATCCTGATCCGGGTGAACAAAGAGTGGTTGATGAGACCTCGGAGAATCTGGTAGCAAAGCTTGAGGCTCATTCTGAGATAGAGAATGCCATCTCGGAGAGTGTGGGCGCAGAGGTTAGTCGTATCGTCGAGGCTGATGACAATCGTCAGCAGGGAGGATATTTTGAGGTAGAACGTTCCGATCATTCCGAGCCGACTTTGGATGAGATGCTTTCAGAGACCGGCAGGATGAAGATGGAGAGGCTTGAGGTTGAGCAGGCACCTGCTACCGGACCGATCATGCTTGATCCGGATGTTACGATGTATGCGGCCGATCCGACAGAACCGGTTGTTGAGAGTGTCGGAACACCGGTTACAGCGTCCGGAGAAGCACCGGCAACGGAAGAACATCTGAGTTTAGAGGCCAGATATCTGAACCGTATGGGACAGGCGGAAACCGTAGGCGAACCGGTAAAAACCGAGGATGCTGAGAAAGCAAGGCGTGTTGAGCAGATGTTTGTAGTTGATGATAACTACGAGGAGGGACCGGCGGATATTTCCGGTAGAGGGATCAGATATTGGACAACAACGGATGTGGTATCCAAGCTTCGAAGAAGAGATTTTGAACCGCCTCATTTTGTCCTTGCCGGCGGTGACAATCGCATAGTGATGACTATGGCGAAGAAACTTGCAAAGGAGCTTGCAAGGCTCGGATATACTTCGGCCAAGAAGGTTGTGACTATCACTGCAGAGAAGCTGAACAACCTGCGACTCGAGGATAAGATAGATAAGCTTATAGGAAACTGTCTTCTGATTACCGAGGCAGCGGAACTGAACAAAAGCTCTGTGGAACAGCTGATGTCGGTTTTGCATGAGTTTGGCGAGGAGTTCGTAGTAGTGCTCGCGGCGCCGTTTGATGAGATGGACTGCTTCCTGGAGATTTATCCGGAGTTGGCGGAACAGCTCGGGTATAAGGTACGTATGGTTTATTAAACAACCCGGAGCGCTGACAATAAGGACTTGACGAGCAACTATATCATGTGATATAATGCAATTTATGGTTTGATTTTTAAAGGATTTATAGGGATTTGAGTTTGAAAAATGGCTCTGGAGGAGCATATGGCAGCATATAAGTACATGATACGGGGTGGGAACACCCTGTCCGGTGAGGTCACGATAGGGGGAGCAAAAAACGCTGCTCTCGGTATTATCGTGGCTGCTATCATGGCGAATGAACCGGTTACTATTGAGAATATACCGGATGTCGATGACGTCAGGGTTCTTTTGGATGCCATCGAGGGCATCGGTGCCATCGTGGAGAGACTTGACCGCACTACGGTCAGGATAAACGGTGCGCTTATAAATGACGTTATAGTTGATCAGGAGGCCATCAGGAAGATCAGAGGATCATACTACCTGGTAGGTGCTCTTCTCGGAAAATACAAAAAGGCTCTCGTGGCACTTCCCGGGGGCTGCAATATCGGAAGCCGGCCCATCGACCAGCATATCAAAGGTTTTGAGCAGTTGGGAGCCAGAGTTTCGATACATCACGGAAAGATAGACGCGAAGGCTGAGAATCTTCGCGGTAATCATATTTATCTTGACTGCCCCAGTGTCGGGGCGACTATAAATATCATGATGGCTGCGTGCATGGCCGAAGGGAAGACTATCATAGAGAATCCCGCCAAGGAGCCGCACATAGTCGATGTCGCCAACTTCTTGAACTCCATGGGTGCCAATATAAGAGGTGCAGGTACGGATGCTATCCGTATCCGCGGAGTCAATTCCCTGCATGGCAGTGAGTATTCCATTATACCGGATCAGATAGAGGCCGGAACATTTATGTTGATGGTAGCTGCAGCAGGTGGGGATGTACTTATAAGAAACGTGATCCCCAAGCACCTTGAGTCCATCACGGCGAAGCTTACCGAGATCGGATGCCGGGTGGACGAGTATGACGACAGTGTGAGAGTTATCAGAGACAAGAGACTTTCTTATGCAAATGTAAAGACCATGCCATATCCCGGATTCCCGACGGATATGCAGCCGCAGATGACGACTTTACTTGCGCTTTCCGCAGGAACGAGTATCGTGACCGAGACTATATTTGAGTCGAGGTTTGAGTATGTAGGCGATCTGCGCGGGATGGGAGCAAATATCACTATAGAAGGAAATACCGCATTTATCACCGGAGTAGAGGGATTTACCGGCGCCGAGGTGTCCGCACCTGACCTTAGAGCCGGCGCTGCCCTGGTCATCGCAGGACTTGCGGCGGAGGGTATCACAAGTGTCGATCAGATACACTTTATCGAGCGTGGATATGAGCGGTTTGAGGATAAGATCAGAGGCATCGGCGGTCTGATAGAAAAGATAAATGCCGATGATGACAGACAGGTTCGGAAGTTCCGCATGAAGGTGGGATGAGTTTCAGGGAACTGACGCTGCGGTCGCAGTGTGCCGGAGGATGATTATGAACGAGAGAACAGAGCAGATACTTCACGAGGTAGCACAGGTTATCAGGGGTAAGGACAAGGAGATACGTCTTGTCATGACGGCGATACTTGCCGGCGGTCATATCCTGATAGAGGACGTGCCGGGAGTGGGAAAGACTACCCTTGCAGTAGCTTTTTCAAGAGCTATGGAGCTGACTGAGAGGAGACTTCAGTTCACACCGGATGTTTTGCCGTCCGATGTGGTAGGCTTCAATATGATAGGTCCGGATGGCGATTTTCAGTACAAGCCGGGAGCCATCCTCTGCAATCTTCTTTTGGCAGATGAGATAAACAGAACCTCCACCAAGACGCAGTCGGCGCTTCTGGAGGTCATGGAAGAAGGACAGGTAACTGTTGATGGTGTGACCAGACAGCTTCCGGTTCCTTTTATCGTTATGGCAACACAGAATCCTGTTGGCTCAGCGGGAACCCAGATGCTTCCCGAGTCGCAGCTTGACAGATTTATGATACGTATATCCATGGGTTATCCCTCCATGGAGGAGGAACTCCGCCTGATCAAGGAAAGACAGGATACAAACCCGCTTGATTCAGTGCGTGAGATTATTTCTAAAAAAGAGCTCGTTGCCATGCAGGAGCAGGTTCGTCAGATACATGTTGATGACAAGGTGCTGGTATACCTTTCCAGGATAGTTGACGGCACCAGGAATCACGCTATGCTCTCGCTGGGAGTCAGCCCGAGAGGTACGCTGGCGCTCATGGATATGGCGAGAGCCTGTGCATACGTTGCGGGTAGAGCATTTGTACTTCCGGAGGATGTGAAAAATGTTTCGGTTGCGGTTTTGGCGCACCGTATTCTGTTAAACGGTAAAGCCCGTATGGCGCATGTTACTGAGGAAGATATCATAGAGGAGATAGTAAATCACGTTCCTGCACCGAAGCTCGCATAAAAGAGGAAATCAGTATGACTCTAGGAACCCTTTTATATGCTATTATATGCCTGCTGGGCATTTTTATATGTATTTTTTACCTGGAATTCGGCACTGTGGCGATTGCAGGTATTCTTGTATTTATACCGATTTTCATGTTTGTATTTTTACTGTTTTTGAGGATGCGACTTGACACTTCAGTGGATGCCAAAAATCCCGTTGCGGAGAAGGATGACATGGACAAACCGGCGAGACCGGCGATGATACTTTCACTGGAGAATCGCAACAGATTTTTGCCAGTCACAAAGGGCATAGTCAAGGTCAGATATGAGAACCGGTTTTCCGGTGAGACGGGAAAACTCAAGATCCGTTTCAGTGTTGATGCCGGCAGAAAACGTGACAGGCGTATAGTAGTGCCGATGACAAACTGCGGCGATCTCGCCATCAAGGTTGAGAAGGTCAGGGTTTACGATTATCTGAACATCTTTGCCTGGACGGTCGGGAAGGATTATCCCAGACAGCATATCCTGGTGCTGCCGCCGACAAAGGACTTTTATCTTGACAGGGACAGATGGTATACGGAGACAGATGAGGACAGTGACAGGTTCTCTCTGTATAAAAAGGGTGATGACCCTTCAGAGGTCTTTGACATCAGAGAGTATGCAGACGGCGACAAGATACAGCGTATACACTGGAAACTCACATCCAAGACCGGCAATCTTATGGTAAAAGACGGATCCCTGCCTCTGGCGAAGGCTCTACATATCTTTATCGACCTGAGTATACCGGGCGAGGGTGAGAAGCATCATGAGAATGCCAACAAGCTTGTGCAGGGTATCTACTCTGTTTCGCTGTTTATGATAGAGCACATGGTACCGCAGCATTTTATATGGTTCAACAGGGAAGCCGATATCATCGAGGAGAGGCTGGTCGAGCACGAAGAGGAGTTGTTGTGGATGTTCCAGGATCTCTTTCGCATACATCCGGAGGACAAGCCGGGTGATCTTGTTGAGGCTTATCTTGCATGGGATCAGGGAAGGCCTCTCGAGTCGGCCATGTATCTCACGGTCAGCGATCTGCCCGATGTTGAGAACAGCGGTCTGACCAGAAACAGGCTTGAGGTTATGGATTTACGAGGTGACGGTTTTGGTAAAGCAGTCAAATAAAGTCATAGGCATTTTGATGGAGTTCGTCCAGATACTTATGGTATTCATGGGCGTTGCTGCTGCGCTCACCTGTACTGCGACGAGTCTTGAACTCATATATGACAGGACGATGTTTTTGAGCTTTATGTTTGTCGGATCGGTCCTGTTTTATGCACTGTTTTCCGTATTGGAGACTATGAAGCTCGGAAAGTTTTTCGGTATCGGGGGCTTGCTTGTGTTCTACGGAGCACTGACGATACGCTTTCATGAGGAGCTGATCAAGGGATTTATAACCATCGTAAACAGTTTTCTGAAACAGTTTATGAGCTTCAGCGGATCGAACCTTGCACTGTTGACATATAAGGACAAGGACGATGTCAGTGTAGGATTTTCGACTACCCTGGTACTTATCATATTGGGTGTTTTCGTGATAGCGGTAGTCAGCGCATTTTTCTATAGAAAGAGAAGATCAAGTGTTTTTTTGGTCATGACTCTGCCGTTTGTGATCATCCCCATGTATGTGGGTAAGGTCGGGTATTTTACGGACATGATCATATATCTGGTGATACTGATGGCGGTCATCGGCACCAGACAGCAGAAGACCGCATCGACCGACAGGCAGATCAGACAGAAGCTGTCGGTGCTTTTGGTAGGAGTCGGCCTCATCGCAGGGCTGCTCTCATTTATCATAGTTACACCTGCCAGATATGAGAGAAACAAAAACACTCTGCTTGAGGTGAAAAATACGATAACATCCCTCGCATCGTGGAGCAGTGAGGATATGTTCAGGTGGATAAGAGCCAACTTCAACGAATCTGCCATCGACTACGGCAAGATAGGCAAGAAGGCTGAGGTGAACCATACCGGTCAGACACTGGTGAAGATATCCGGTGATGTAAACACGAACTACGGACTGTATCTGAAGAGTTTTGTCGCCAATGTATATGAGAGTAACAAGTGGACATCCAATAAGAAAAATGCGGAGTTCAAGCAGGATCTGGCGGCACTCGCATCTCAGAACATCACGCCGGACAGCTATCATGTTCAGTTGAGAGATGATGTTGGAGACAACGAAAAAAGCGGATTTGAGGATCTCTGGTCGATCGGAAATCTCCATGTGAGGAACCTTGCTTTCGGGTTCGGGAACTATCTCATCCCCGTGCTTCCGGAGTCGGCTTATATCACTGAGAACGACGGTATGCTCACTACCAGGATCCCCGGGATAGAGTATGATGAGGAGTATTATCTGAACTATCCCTACAGTATCAGGAGGATGCTGATGACGCCCTCTGAGGATCTGACGGATCCGGTTTTCTGGAC
>JAFSTZ010000430.1 GCA_017445525.1 Eubacterium sp. | reverse complement strand
TGATGCCAATCAGATGCGTGAGATCAGGCACGGTATAGATAGCGGCGTGAGCATGGTAGCATACGCAAACCCGAGATTGAAACCTCTGACCATACGTGCTCTGGCTCTCGGCAAGCAGAACAATGTCGACGGGATGGTAGCTGTGGCAAAGGGATATCAGGGAAAGATAGTCCTTGAGTATGTTAGGGGAAAGATAGCCGGCATCGATCTCATGGAGTACATGGAGAGGGGATTTGATGCCGATCAGCTTGAGGCACTTACGGATGCACACAAGAAAAAGATAAAGCTTGATCCATACCTCGGATTGAACTTGTATGGAGTGCAGCTTCAGGAGATAATCACCGGCATAGAGAGCGGTGTCAATGTTTCTGTCTATGCTACCGGCGGATTTAACTGGATGCAGATGAAACTTCTCAGGGAGTGTCTGGAGCAGCATCTCAACATCAAGCCTTTGCTGAACCCGGGCTTTAGTCTGGAACAGATGAAGGAGATCCGTACCGGTATAGTCCAAGGCGTGGATGTCACTAAGTATGCCAGGGTCGGTCTTGATCCGGAGCAGATGCGTGAGATCAGAGAGAATGTCAAGGATGAAGGCGAGCTTGGTGACAAGATTGATGAGATCCTGGCAGGTTCTTCTGTTTCCGAGTTTCTCACTATGGATGATCTTCCTGCGCTTGATCTTGATTTTGATATCGGAGCAGAAGCCGAGAAACTGCTTGAACAGGAGGAGGTCGTCGATCCGGCACTTGCGCTTGCAAAAGAACTCATAGGTGAGATCACCCAACAGATAGATGATGCTGAGGAGATCGCCGAGGAGATAAAGAATGATATTCAGATAACTGTCGCAGAGGACAAGATGTCAGCAGTTATAAATATCATCCAGCCGATACACGGTGGTTCTATCGGTGCCCGCGAGATCACACGTGCTCTGCGTGAGCATGATATCAAGCAGGGTATAAAGAAAGAGCTTATAAAAGAGATCGTAGAAAAAGAGATGTTCTTCACGGATATCGTTATAGCAGAGGGCAAGCCTGCCGTGAAGGGTGTAGACGGATTCTTTACATACTACTTCAGAAAAGAGGTAAAGTCTACTCCGAAGATCCTTCCGAACGGATCGGTGGATTACAAGGGGATAGAGCTTTTTGAAACTGTTGAGAAGGATCAGGTGATAGCCGAATACACTCCTGCTACTGCCGGCGAGTTCGGATACAACGTTGCGGGCACGATAGTTAAGCCGGAGAGAGGAAGAGAGTTGCCCACCTTGAAGGGCACCGGCTTTCATATCTCTGAAGATAAAAGAAAGTATATAGCTGATCTTACGGGTATCATAGAGTGGGTTGATGAAGACAAACTCGAGATAAGAAATGTATATAACGTGGAGGGAGATGTTGATCTCTCGGTTGGTAATATAAACTTTGACGGAGATGTCTATATCTCCGGAAATGTCGATTCGGGATTCATGATAAGTGCCTCCGGAAATGTCTCAATAGAAGGCAGCTGTGAAGGATGCTCCATATTTGCCGGAGCAGATATACTCGTCAAGGGTGGAGTCCAGGGCAAGGGCGAATCTGAGATAAGAGCCGGCGGAAACATCATCGGTCAGTTCTTTGAGTCTGCAAAGATCATTGCGGAGGGCGATGTGACCTGTACATACCTCTTGAACTGCGATACCGTGGTTGAGGGGTCGCTCAATGTTGCAGGCAGACGAGGCGTGATCATAGGCGGGCACTGTATCGCCAAAACCGGCATAGAGTGCTTCGGTATAGGGAATGTAGCTCAGACCAAATCAGTTGTTGAGGTCGGTGTTTCTGATGGTGATACAAGGAAATACCAGGAACTCATGAACAAATGTGAGAAGGTTCAGAATGATATAAATACTTTGGAAGAGGGTATAGAAAAGATCCTGAATATGCCCGAGCGTTCTGAACAGGTTATGGAGTTCTATGATAAGCTTACCAGAGCACTTCAGACGCAGAAGGATGAGTTGAAAATGCTCCTTGAGGAACGCGAGAGGAGCATCGTAAAGATGACCAGGCAGAAGCTGGCGGAGATAGATGTAAAGGGAACAGTATATCCGGGAACAAGAGTGTTTATAAGCTCTGTGCCTTATATCGTGAGGGAAACTTTAAAGAATGTCAGATTCCTTAAAAAGGATGGCAAGGTTGGATATCAGGTGAGGACCAAGCTTTGATCGACTGTTGTATTTATATGAAAGGACGAAGAGTATATGCATGACGAAACCGATATACGTATGGCGAGATATTTCGGTGCTCTCATAGAGAACAGAGGAGTGATTGCTAACCAGCATGCTTCCAGGGTTGGTATGATAACTTATGTTCTTGCCGAGAAACTGATGTCTCTTTTTCCCGAATATGAATTGACAGAGAG
>JAFSTZ010000429.1 GCA_017445525.1 Eubacterium sp. | reverse complement strand
ATAATAATGCGAGTGAGTGGGGTCTTAGCTCAGCTAGGAGAGCATCTGCCTTACAAGCAGAGGGTCACAGGTTCGAGCCCTGTAGGCCCCATTATCCCGGAAGCGATAAGCTTCCGGGTGTTATACATTCTTTATATGGCGGGGTAGCTCAGTTGGTAAGAGCACACGGTTCATACCCGTGGTGTCGCTGGTTCGACTCCAGTTCCCGCTATTGAAGATGAATAGCCGAAAGTTCGCAGGATGTGCGGATTTTCGGCTTTTTTTGTACGAACATCATCTGCCTTTTTGGTATTGATATTTTTGCAGAATTGTGTTATTTTATAACTAAGGTGTGAACCGGCTAAAAAAGGTTATAAAAATGAGGGAGGAAAAACATGAAAATCATATCTTTTGTTTCTTCGGTAACTATGGCACTTGTACTAACTGTCAGTTCAGTAGTGTCGGGGGTTATGATTAATGATAAAATTTCTCTGGCGGCTTTCTCTGAAACCTATACGGTTTCCGCTGATAATCAGTCGGAGAAGCCGGAGGATGTTTTTGATACTCCATTTTGCTTTTATCAGGGAACCGGAGATATGACCGGGCTGTCTATCTGGGGAGAAGCGACACAAACGGTAGCGCTACCCATGGATGGAGATCTGGCAAGGGATTTGTTGGTCGTTAATAATACCGCCTATGATGTAAGATTGGAGGAAGCCGGTACGCCGATTATCTCCGGAGAGCTGGCAACACATACGGAGGAGCAGTTTGTTATCTTTCACCCGAATCCTATGAACTTTCATCTCTATGCGGGAGACACGCAGAGATGTGTTATGACGATTTCTTTTTCCCGACTCGGTGATTTTACTTCGGATTATACAGGTAAGCTGGGGATACAGGAGCATCTTGCAGTATACTATTCGAAGGACGGATCCGGCGAAAAAAAGGGTCAGGAGATATCATTGGATATATCGTCCGATGTCAGCGTATATACCGCAGCAACCATGGAGGCAGAAAAGAACAGGACAGCCACCATCGCCGGTACGGTAAAGGACAGTAAAGGAAATCCCGTTAAGAACGCGAGGATCCGGGTTAGCGGTGGTTTCCTGAGGGAGCAGGAGACAAATACGGATGAAAAGGGAAAATACTCTATTAAGGTATATCCTACATATAATACGTATGACAAGACATGGCATCAATACAAAGTTTTTTTGGATTTTGCAGACAAACCGGTAACATCCACTCTTGTCAGACCGGAGAAAGATAAAACAGTTACAAAGGATTTTACTCTTCCGCCGAATATGATTGTTCGACAGTACAAGAAAACATCTACTGTTGACATAGGTGTTCAGGGTTATTACTTTGATACTTCGAAGGATGGAAGTGTATTTGCGACAGTACCGTTCCACTCGGATCTCCCGGCTTCTGAGGTTGCTAAGAATGCTTATCTGAATATTTTTGGTATAAACGGAACTGCTCTGGCTCGTGTTCCCATGGAGTTTCAGACTCCTTATGTAGATATTACACCGGATGGGAAGTATATTGCCACTCAGTTCGGATATGATAATGACTCCTCTACCACTTCGAGGATATATGATCAGTCCGGGAAAGAGCTTTATAGCAGAAAAGATTTTCCTGCCATAGACTGGGTTACAAAGAAAACCGGAGAGAGCCGGCCGATCAAATCCCGTGCCAGTTGTTTATCTGATGACGGAAGTCGTTTGGCGGTTGGTTCCGGAGACGGTGAACTATATTATATTGACTGGAAAAATGATCAGATATTATGGACATTCCATTTACATGGACAGATAAGAACTATCGATCATTCGACAGATGGAAGTCTTTTATATGCATCGTCAGGTGATGGGCATCTGTACTGCTTCCGTGTAAATGACGGAACATTACTATGGAAAACATATATCGGTTCGTGGGGCACGAGCATAGCTGTTGGTAAAAAGTATGTCGCTCTTTCCACAAAATGTGCCAAAAGCTCGCTTCGTGTGCTTGATGCAATAACAGGAAAACAGCTATGGGTGCTGGATACACCGGCACGAGGTTATGTTTCCATGTCACCGGATGAAAGCATGCTGTATTTTGCAAATGATACAGCATCATCCTATAGTTTGGCAACAGGAGAAGTTATGGAGACTGCAACAGGAAAAGTACTGTTTGCAACTCAAAATGGCGGAATGAACGGTGCCTGGTCATCGGATGGGAAGTATTTTGCCATGAAAACTGCTTCAGATGTATTTGTTTACAGTTCAAAAAACGGTGCACTTCTTTGGGCAGATCATCTGACCGACTTTGTAGGGGGAACTACCGTTTTGGCTTTTTCCGCTGATGCGAAATATCTTGTTGCCGGTTATAACGCAAAACAAGGTTACGGAACACTGAATTTCTATCAGTTTGAGAAAGAAACAAAGGAGGGATGGCCGTCTGCGCAGAATCCGGATCAGCCGCAGGAACCGGATGCACCGAGAGTTGACCAGTTCATCGTTATTAAAAAGCCTGCTTCCGGTATCGTAAATATCAAGGCTTCATCCTTGAAGAACAAGTCAAAAAAAGTTTCGATCAAAGCAAAAGCGAAGACAGCAGTTAAGTATAAGGTGAATACGGTTCCTCATAATGGAAATAAATACATCAGATTAAGTAAAAAGAGCGGGAAGAAAACTACAGTAACGATAAGACAGGGTGCGCCCAAGGGGTTGTATCAGATCAAGCTGACAGCAGCACAAAACAATCGTTACAAACGGGCAAAAGCAGAGTTTGTTGCAATAAACGTTGTATAAACATGAACCGATTGAGGGGGATTATGGGTTCATTTCTTTTGGCGGCTATCTATCCTATTGTTATGAATACTGTCCTATATTGATGGCACAGATCAAACAGCGTGAGTAGCGAAGACTGCCTATAGTTGATGAATTTTTTATAAAAATTATGTTTTTTGTGCAACCGGAAAGAACAGATGTCGGTTATATGAGTGAAGGCTTTTATTGTAACGCTAATTGACTAAGAGAGATACTCGTGTTTTTGTACAGAAAGGATGGTTGTTTATGAAGAAAAGGATAGGATTAGCGATGGTGCTTGCACTGATGCTCAGCATCGTCCCGATGATCGGAACAAAGACAGATGCCTCGGCGGCATCAAAAGGGAAGTATATTTCAGATCTTCAGTTTTCATATTCAAACGTTAAGGGTATTCCAAGTGAATGGAGAAACAGGGTGCCGGATTCGGATAATTGGGATCTGATAAGACCTGATGTGGAAACTGATGACGATGTTGATATGGAAGGTGGATGCGTTTTTGCCTATGCCAAAGCGTACGTAAAACGTACGGATGATCCCGGTATGGCATTGAGAGATATTCAGCTGCTAACGGACAAATACAATACAACTAAAAAATCTATCAAAGATAAGAATGGGAAAAAAGTAACTTATGATTGCGTTCTTCCGTATAATGATATTTACAATCAGCTTTTTACGACGCGAAAAGCATCTTCCGGCGATCCTATCTGTGATGTGTTTTTCGTGAGGGATTCTCTTGAGTGTAACGGCGTTGAGTATGCCATTAACAGATCGTCAAAAAAGGACAGTGTGCAAAATACATCTTATGCGGCAAGATTCTATGAATTGGGAAACGAAAAGATCCCGGTTTATACAGTTTTTCTCAGGGATAATATCGCAAAGAAATATATAAGTGATCTCATGCTTGTCAAAGGAAATGATGATAAGGCTAAAAAGGAAGTTCTCTACAGCGGATATACATTTATAAAGAATATTGAATTGGACGGCGAGCCATACACGCTCGGTATCGCTCGGACAGACGATACAAAAGAGGCGATCAAAGGGGTTTATTTTGTCAAAGAGGAAGAATCCTATGAGGTTTATACATCAAAAAGCGCGGGAGCAGGTACGGCAATCATGGATGTATGTCCCGAAAGCGAGATGGTGATCAGTGGTGAGACTACTTTTAATGATTGGATTCAGAGGTATTTCCTGGGAGACAGCTTCAAACCCTTTGTAAAAGACTTTATTGAGAAATCGGATACCGCATATAAAAAGAATAAACGTTCTACATTCGGTTGTACCATAGGTGAGGTAAAGGAGTATGATGATCTGTCGTTTATGATGGCAGATACGGGATTTGAGGAAAGCATATTGGAGGGTGTTGACGTAGAAGAAGGTTCGCGTGAATCTGAAACCATCGCTTTGGTAAGAAGAACCGGAGATGTTGCAACCGGTGATATCGTAATTGACGGAGTAGCTGGAATAGGAACCAATGATCCCGAAAAGCTTGCTTCCTACTATGCACAGGTTGTACCGAAAACAGAAGAAACAGATACTGCCGACGCTGAAGATACAGAGGCTGCGACGGAGGAAGAGGTTGCTTCTTCGGAGACAGATGCATCAGTAGAGGATTCTGCAGAGGCTGAAGCAGCAGAAGCAGAGGCTACAGGGGAAGAAGAGAATGCCACAACAGGAACTCTGGTGAGTGCAGGAAGGTTTTTGTGGCTGCTTATACCGATCGCCTTGATCATGGTAGGAATGGTAGTATTTATGTACTTCAAAAAGAAGAACGGAGAATGATAGATGCGTATTGGACAGGGTTATGATGTACACAGGCTCGTAGAAGGAAGGAAGCTGATACTCGGAGGGATTGAGATATCGCATACACTAGGTCTTTTAGGCCATTCTGATGCGGATGTTCTGTCTCACGCCATCACGGATGCGATACTGGGGGCAGCTGCGATGGGAGATATAGGTCTGCACTTCCCGGATACGGATGACAGGTGGAAGGGTGCCGACAGTATCGAGCTTATGAAAACAGCCTACGCGAAGGTACTTGACAAGGGCTTTGAAGTCGAGAATATCGATGCGACAGTGATGGCAGAGAAGCCCAAGCTTCGTCCGTACATAGATGACATCAGGGCTAATATAGCCGAGGCACTCGGTATCGACCTTGATCGTGTCAGTATAAAAGCTACGACCGAAGAGGGACTCGGCTTCACCGGAAGGGAGGAAGGGATCGCCGCAATGGCGGTAGTGCTGCTGAAATAACAAAATAAGACCTCGATTGAGGTCTTATTTTTATGCTGCGGATGACAGGACTTGAACCTGCACGGGATTCCCCACCAGAACCTAAATCTGGCGCGTCTGCCAATTCCGCCACATCCGCATAGCACATACAATATCACACTTCTTAAAAAAATGCAAGAGAAAAACTTGCATTTACCATGTTTGCGTGATAAAATTGGGACTATGACTTGATACAGGAGGAAACAGTCGTATGAACATTTTTCCAACCATCGAGCGTGTAAGGGAGTATGCCGAAAGTGGGGAGTACGATATAGTGCCGGTCAGCATGGAGCTTTTGTCGGACTTTATCACGCCCATCGAGGCTATGAGGATACTGAAAAATATTTCGAAGCATTGTTATATGCTGGAGTCGGCTCTCAACAGCGAGACCTGGGGACGATATACGTTTATGGGATATGAGCCGAAGCTTGATATCACATGTATAGACGGACATCTGCAGGCCGGAGATCTGATCGATATTCAGACTGATGATCCATCGGGCTTTTTGAGAGATATACTAAAGAAATACAGAAGTCCGCGTATACCTGAGCTTCCGCCGTTTACCGGTGGCCTGGTTGGGTATTTTGCGTTTGACTATCTGGCCTACTCCGAGCCCTCCATCAAAAGAGATGTTGTGGACGAGGAGTCGTTTAAGGACGTAGACCTGATGCTTTTTGACAGGGTTATAGCGTTTGATCACGTGAAGCAGAAGATCATACTCATGATAAATATGAAGCTCGATGATATCGAGACCGGCTATAACAAAGCCGTGGTCGAGCTCCATCAGATGGAGGATCTCCTCAAAAACGGCAAAAAGAAAGAGGATTGCTCCGGACGTATCACCGGAGAGATCGAGGCACTTTTCTCTGAAGAGGAATACTGCGAGATGGTAGAGAACGGCAAGAAATACATCCGGGAGGGTGATATCTTCCAGATCGTTCTTTCAAACCGACTCAGCGCGCCCTTTGAGGGAAGCCTGCTGAACACATACAGGATGCTCAGAACCATCAATCCATCGCCCTATATGTTCTATTTTTCCGGAACAGATATGGAGGTGGCCGGCGCATCGCCGGAGACACTTGTCAAGTTGGAGGATGGCATCCTTCATACATTCCCTCTGGCGGGAAGCCGACCCAGAGGAGCGACTGATGAAGAAGACAGAGCTCTCGAGGAGGAGCTTCTCGTAGATGAGAAAGAGCTCGCCGAGCACAATATGCTTGTTGATCTCGGGAGAAATGACCTGGGTCGCATATCAAAGTTTGGTACTGTAGAAGTGGAAAGGCTCAGAGAGGTTCAGCGTTTTTCGCATATCATGCATATCGGATCCACAGTCAGGGGAGAGATCGCTGACGATAAGGATGCTCTCTCGGCGATCGAGGCAGTGCTGCCCGCGGGGACACTTTCCGGAGCGCCGAAGATCCGTGCGTGTCAGCTGATCGGTGAGCTTGAGAACAACAAGAGAGGCATATACGGCGGAGCGATCGGTTATATCGACTTCACCGGAAATATGGATACCTGTATCGGTATCAGGATCGCTTATCTGAAGAACAATAAAGTTTTTGTCCGCAGCGGAGCGGGGATAGTTGCAGACAGTGTGCCTGAGACCGAGTATATAGAGAGCCTGAACAAGGCAAAGGCAGTACTGGCGGCGCTTGAGAAGTCGGCTGAGATCTGAGGGGAGGGAAGATTATGATACTTTTGATAGATAATTATGATAGTTTTTCTTATAATCTTTATCAGATGCTGGGTTCTATCGAGCCTGATATAAAGGTCGTGAGAAATGATGCGCTGACCATCGATGAGATCAGAGGGCTTTATCCGACCTGTATCATACTGTCTCCGGGACCGGGACGCCCTGCAGATGCCGGCATATGTGAGGATGTGGTTCGTGAATTGTCGGACGAGATACCTATACTTGGAGTCTGCCTGGGGCATCAGGCGATCTGTGAGGCGTTTGGCGGCACGGTGACATATGCAGGCAGGCTTATGCATGGTAAGCAATCCGAGACAAGCTTTGATAAGAATTGTCCTATCTTTTCGGATGTGCCGGCATCAACTCCTGTAGGAAGATATCACTCATTATCGTTAGATAAGACAACTCTTCCTGAGGATCTGGATATAACCGCAACCGCTGATGACGGAGAAGTTATGGCTGTATGTCACAGATCGAGACCGGTTTACGGACTTCAGTTTCATCCTGAGTCCATACTGACACCTTGCGGAAAAACCATACTTGAGACCTTTTTGAAGGTGAGCAGGGATTTTAAAGCCAGACAACATGATTCAAGCGCATACGGATTATAGTTTTGATGATAGGCGAGGCGAGTTTTATCATCATTTACTGTGTATTTAGAGTATCATTAAATAAACAGGTCATGTCATGTTTGCATATGGTGAACAGAGGATATTGCCACTAATAATGGGAGGATGGTAACATGAGGAAAGAAAAGACGAAACAGCAACACATTAAGCTGTCAAGGATAGTGAGATATCGTTTACCCATGGCGTTATTGTTATCTATGACCATGATCGTTGGGTGCGGGGCTTCAGCGGGTGACGGTCAGACGTCATCAGCAGAGCAGGCAGAGGCTGAGGCAGGTGATCAGACAGGTGATGATGTGAACGCAGCCACTGATGAGGGCACAGGAACTGATGCGGCGGCGGATGCCGGAGCGGATAACGGCAGCGATGCAGCAGACGGTACTGAAACGAACGATGTTCCCTCGGTGATAAATGCTGAGGAAGACGGATTTATGCTTCCTGAAACGACTATGCTTACATCTGAATTGCTGAACCTGAAATACCAGTTTGCCAAGGAAGACTTTGGCGTGAAGTGGACATCGCCCGATGAGTCGATAGTCAAGGTGGGACCGAAGGGTTCACTGATCAAGGCGATGAGGGTAGGGCATGTAACGCTCGAGGGTATATCGTCGGACGGAAAGCATAGGTTTCAGTGCGATATCACGGTTGAGAAAAAGCCGAAAAACATCATTTATCTGACATTTGATGACGGACCGAGCAGGTACTCTACACCCAAGATCCTTGATATACTCAAGAAAAATGCCATACATGCGACATTTTTCGAGTTAAAGCCGGCAAAAGCCGACTATGACCTGACCCAGAGGGTGATCGACGAGGGGCATACTCTGGCTATCCACGGATATCAGCATAAGTACGATCAGATATATAAGAGCGATCTGGCATACCATAAAAACCTGGTCAAGCTGCAAAGATTATTCTATAGGCAGTTCGGGCAGTGGTGTACCCAGACCCGTTTTCCGGGAGGAAGCTCAAACACGATTAGCAGGCACTACAGTGTAGGGATCATGTCAAGGCTTGTCAAAAAGGTTCACAGATGGGGATTTCTCTATCAGGATTGGAATGTATCCTCCGGTGATGCCGGCGGCTCCAACACGCCTGATGAGGTTTTCCGTATGGTGACATCAGGCATACAAAAAGGTCGCAGCAATGTTGTACTTATGCATGACTTCTCCGGAAATGATAAAACTATAAATGCCCTGCAGCGTATCATCGACTGGGGCAAGCAGCACAACTTTGTTTTCAGAGGCATGTCGCCTTCAACAGTTGAGATACATCATGGAGTAAACAATTAGCGCGAAAACGGATTGAGCAGGCTTAGGAGGAACCGTATGAAATGGAAAAAATACACCATAACCACTCACATTGATGCAGTAGATATCCTGAGCTACGAACTTGATTCCAGAGGGATAGAAGGCATCGAGATAGAGGATCATATGGGCCTGTCGGACGAGGACAAGGAGAAGATGTTTGTTGACATCCCACCGGAACCCGTCGAGAAGGATGATATCGCAAAAGTCAGTTTTTATCTTGAAGTGTCTGACGATGGTGATACCCCGGCAGGAACATCTTCGCAGATTGTGGATACAGACGGGGTATCAGACTTGTCCGCTCTTTCTGCTGACCGGATTATTTCTATAATAAAAGAAATCTTAGATGATATTTCTACATATACTGAGATTGGTGAGGGGACGATAGAGGTTTCCGAGACGGAGGATATCGATTGGATAAACAATTGGAAGCAGTATGCCAAACCGTTTCGTGCGTCGAGGCGGATAGCGATATGCCCCACCTGGATCGAGGAGGTTCCGAAGGAGATACTTGGTCCGTATGAGACCGGTGATACGACATCCGATCCATCCCGGTCTGTTAAGTTGATATATATCGATCCCGGAGTTGCGTTCGGGACGGGGTCGCACGAGACGACCAAGCTTTGTATACAGGCACTTGATAACCATATAAATGGTGGCGAGCGTGTGCTTGACATAGGAACAGGTAGCGGTATTCTCTCTATAACATCGCTGTTGCTTGGCGCCGGCCGAGCTACTGCTATAGATATCGACGAGCTTGCGGTCAAGGCCGCCAGGGAAAACTTTGATGTAAACGAGATACCGACTTCGTTATACGACTTGACTGCCGGTAATGTGCTTGCCGATGAGAAACTTCGTGACAGCCTGACCGGTTATGATATCGTAGTTGCAAACATCCTTCCGGATGTGATAGTACCTTTGACTGAATATGTGCCCTCATTTATAAAGAAGGGCGGTATCTATATCACGTCGGGCATACTTGCCGAGAGAGAACAGGAGGTCACTTCGGCGCTGGAGCAGGCCGGGTTCAGTGATATCACTGTTACGCCCATGGGTGAGTGGGTAGGGATAGTTTCTTTTTATAAGTAAAAATAGTATGGAGCAGAGGACCATGTTGGCTTTTGAGTGGTGAAGTAGCTTTTATGATATGGTAAAAAACCGGAGGTAATATGGTAAAAGATCTGATAAATAAAGCGATAGAGGCGCGTAAGTTTTCGTATTCACCCTACTCGGGATTTCAGGTAGGGGCTGCTTTGTTATGCAAGGACGGAACGGTATATACAGGCTGCAACGTGGAGAATGCTGCCTACGGACCGTCCAACTGTGCCGAGAGGACAGCGATATTCAAGGCGGTAAGTGAGGGGAAGCGCGAGTTTGAAAAGATAGCCATAGTCGGCGGCATGGAGGGAGAATCAGTGGCACCGACACCCTGTGGTGTTTGCAGACAGGTTATGTCCGAGTTTTGCGACCCATCGTTTGAGATCATTATGGCTAAAAATGAAGAGGATTATGAGACGGCGACTCTCGGCGAGCTTTTGCCGAGAAGTTTCGACCTCTGAAAAGTATCGAAAAATCGCTATTTTTCGAGTCTCTGAAATTTTTTTCAAAAAAAATGAAAAAAAGTGTTGACAATTCACAATAAGTTTGTTAATATACTACTTGCTGACGCAAAAAAGAAACGCAAGCGTCTAATTTTTTTGACAGTTCTTTGATAATTAAATAGTAAAACAACTTTGAACACCAGAACAAAGTAAGAGAATGGTAAATATCATTTCTCGTCAATTAAATCTGGATGGGCAATTTATTGCCAGCAATCCAAAAGGAACAAAACTATATTTGATAGTTTGATCCT
>JAFSTZ010000428.1 GCA_017445525.1 Eubacterium sp. | reverse complement strand
GTCAAGGGTGTTGTAAAAGGAAAGAGTAAAGGAACATGCAGGATAAATATTTCTCTTTCTAACGGAACCTCAAAAAGTGTCACGGTTAAGGTTGTTTAAGCATATACAACAAACCCTGATAAGGCCCGGTCATCGTTGTGTATGTGGGAGACAGGGTCTACAATATATAGAGATCCGTAACAATTGTTCGTTTATAGTATTAATATTTATCTAAATTTTGATATCTTATAAAAACAACGAAATATCGGTGCTTGACAGCGGTCGGGCGCCGATATTTTTTGCGAAATATTACGAAATGTCGAAAAAATGCTTGCAATTTTTCTTAAATATGTTACAATATGTTACAGAATTGTTACAAAGAATAAAAGCGCACGGGATATATGATTTGATAGAGCGCAGATGAAAGGTTAGGTAGTATGAGTACAAAGAGAATTATTGCAACGGCACTTACGATGATCGTACTGGCAACTTGCTTCACGGTTACCCCGGCAGAGGCAAAGTCATCAAAGGATGAGAAGGTTCTTGACGGAGTTGTTGTTTCCGGACAGGCAGTTTCGATCCCGACCATCACAGGATGCGTACTCGGTGGTGTTCCGGTTCTTGGTGCTGAGTCAGATCAGTCTGTTGACTGTGATGAGTTTGTAGAGGTTGCTCCCCAGGAGGTTCCTCTGGTATCAGCTTCAAGCATCATAGCTGATAACAAAGCAGTTAAGAGTAAAAGTGAGAAGATAGCCAAGGATATCAAGGATAAGAAGAAAAAGGCGAAGAAAAAGTACAAGAAGGCACTTCGTCTTCTGGCAGCCATCATCTACTGTGAGGCGGGCGGACAGTGCTATGCAGGTCGTCTTGCTGTAGCAGCGGTAGTTATGAACCGTGTAGAGTCGGCAGGTTATCCGAACACCATCCACGGTGTGCTCTGGCAGCCGTACCAGTTCGGACCGATCCGTCAGGGTAAGATGGCAAGAGAGCTTCGTTACTATGATCAGGGTCTTTATAAGTATCCTGAGCGCAGCGGATCACTCCAGGCAGCAAAGGACATCCTGGCAGGCAAGTACACAGTAGAGTACAACGGCAGAAAGATCGACCTCAAGAAGTATACCAACTTCAACGGTCACCTCAGTAACGCGAAGATCAGGATAAGCGGACATGACTTTGCGTGATAGAGTTACCATTCACGATGAATAAAATAAAACGACTCGTGGAAAGCTTGCTTTCCATCGAGTCGTTTATTATATTCAGTGTGGAAGCCGTCACGGAGCCACACCACGCGTTTCTATTTGACAATCTCCCCGTGATATGATAGAGTAGAGTTTCACAAGCAGACAGACTTATACAGTAAACAAACCATAACAAACCATAACAAAACATATATCCCACAGGAGGACATTCAGATGGCAGAAGAAGCAAAGGAAGAGGTTGTTTCCAGAAACTTTATAGAGAATGAGATCGACAAGGATCTCGCGGAAGGAGTTTATGATCATGTTGTGACCAGGTTTCCACCTGAGCCCAACGGTTATCTGCATATCGGTCATGCGAAGTCTATCGTGTTGAACGAGGGACTTGCAAAGGAGTATCACGGAGTTTTCAATCTCCGTTTTGACGATACCAATCCGGGCAAGGAGGATACTTCGTTTGTTGAGTCCATCCGTGCCGATGTCGAGTGGCTGTGTGGGGAGAAACCGCCGGTGTACTTTGCGTCGGACTACTTTGACAAGATGTATGAGTGTGCGATCCTGCTTATAAAAAAAGGCAAGGCATTTGTCTGTGATCTGAGCGCAGATGAGATCAGGGAGTATCGCGGCACACTCACCGAGCCGGGCAAGAACAGTCCCTACAGAGACAGATCCGTCGAGGAGAATCTCGATCTGTTTGAGCGTATGAAAAACGGCGAGTTCCCTGATGGGTCAAAGGTGTTGAGAGCCAAGATCGATATGTCTTCCCCAAATATAAATATGCGCGACCCGGTCATCTACAGGATCGCTCATATGACGCATCACAATGCGGGAGATAAATGGTGTATCTACCCGATGTATGACTTCGCCCATCCGATCGAGGATGCGGTCGAGGGAGTCACACACAGTATCTGTACTCTCGAGTTTGAGGATCACAGACCTGTGTATGACTGGGTCGTGAGAGAGTGTGAGTTTGAGAACCCGCCTCGTCAGATCGAGTTTGCCAAGATGTATCTGACCAACGTTATAACAGGAAAGCGTTATATCAAAAAGCTGGTCGAGGACGGCATCGTAGACGGCTGGGATGATCCGAGACTTGTAACCATCACGGCGCTCAGGCGCAGAGGTTATACCGCATCGTCCATCCGGAAGTTTATGGAGCTCTCGGGAGTATCAAAGGCAAACTCTTCATCCGACTTTGCTATGCTCGAGTACTGCATACGCGAGGATCTGAAGATGGAGAAGAGCAGGATGATGGCCATACTCGATCCCATCAAAGTTGTTATAGATAACTATCCTGAAGGCGAGATCGAGATGCTGGATGTCCCGAACAACCAGGAGAATCCGGACCTCGGAAGTCGTCAGGTTCCTTTTGGCAGAGAGCTGTATATCGAGAGGGGAGACTTCATGATTGAGCCTCCGAAGAAGTATTTTCGTTTGTTCCCCGGCAACGAGGTCAGACTGATGAGCGCTTACTTCGTTACCTGCGTCGGCTATGATACTGATGCGGACGGCAACGTCACTACGGTTCACGTAACCTATGATCCGGCAACCAAGAGCGGTTCGGGCTTCACCGAGCGCAAGGTCAAGGGCACCATCCACTGGGTAGAGGCTTCATCCTGCGGTCGCGCTGAGATCCGCCTGTACGAGAACATCGTTGACGAGGAGAAGGGTGTCTACAACGAGGACGGAACCGTCAATGTCAATCCCAATTCACTTACCGTGCTGAAGGATTGTCCGGTTGAGCCCGACCTGGTGAAGGTGCAGCCGGGTGACAAGTTCCAGTTCATGAGGACAGGATTTTTCAGTGTTGATACCAAGGATTCGACGCCCGAGCATGTGGTGTTCAATCGCATCGTTTCGCTGAAGAGTTCTTACAAGCCGGAAAAAAAGTAGCATATAATTTCGGAAATCCGTGAGCCACACGGATTTCCTTATTTGTGCTTGCTTTTTAAAAAATAATGTGATATATTGTTATAGATGTGTATCTGTATTTAGTTTAATGTAATTTCTACAGGAGGAAATCTAATAAATGGCCAATTTGTTTGCGGGACTTGAGAACCTTGGGCTTGGCGGCCTTGACAGCAAGGAGGTTTTCAAGGAGGAGAAAAAAGAGGAGAAAAAGGATGAGAAGCACGAACTGACCAAGGAAGAGAAGGAGGCCAGAGAAGAGGACTTCATCTTTGACAAAAGCTATACCTGTCCTGTCTGTGACAAGGAGTTTACCAGCAAGATGGTCAGAACCGGTAAGGTGAGACTTGTAGGAGCGGATGACGACCTTCGTCCGATATATCAGGATGTTGACTCGCTCAAGTATGATGCCGTTATGTGTCCGAGATGCGGATACTCTGCGCTGAACAGATACTTTAATTTCGTTATGAGTGCTCAGGCAAAGGCGATAAAGGAGAACATCTCGGCAAACTTTACATATCATCCGGAGGAAGGTAAGATCTACAACTATGATGACGCCATCCTCAGACATAAGATGGCACTTGCCTGCACTGTTGTCAAGAAGGGTAAAAACAGTGAGAAGGCATACACCTGTTTGAAGCTTGGCTGGCTCTGCCGTGGCAAGAGAGAGTTGCTCATGCAGGGTGACGACTCTCTGAAGGAAGAGATTAAAGCTCTTGCAGAGGAGGAGAAGGAGTGCCTTGAGAATGCATTTACCGGATTCAAGGAGGCATTCAGCAAGGAAGATTTCCCGATGTGCGGTATGGATCAGCACACCATGACGTTCCTGCTTGCGGAGCTTGCATACAGAACCGGACACGTTGATGATGCCAAGCTGTATTGCTCAAAGGTTCTCACGGCGAGAGATGCAAACTCCAGGATCAAGAACAAGGCTATCGACCTGAAGGAGAAGATCCAGGCAAAGTGATACTTACAACGATCCAATACTTTAATATAGCATTTGATACATGGACGGCGATCATCTGTTTGGTCGCCGCTATTATCATATTTAACAACCGATCATTGGAGCCAAAAGCATCATGGACGATGATCGGTGTTTTGTTGACTGATTGTGTGATAAATGTTTTCGAGACGCGTCAAGGTTCGGAGATAAGCTGCAGGTAGAAAAGGATATCAAAAATGAAGACTTCGAGCTTCCCGCATTTACGATACAGCTATGGGTGAACCGATACTTGCTGACAGTATCATCACAAAGGTGGGAGATAACAGCGCTCCGACCGATACCGAAATCGGTGCCTATGTACCGCTGACTATGTTTGGGCTCAAGACTGCTCAGAACCTGGTTGACGAACAGTATTCCTACTATGATAAGGTAGGCGGTATCTATCTCTGGTATCAGAAACAGGCAAATGGCGCATCAGCCACTGATGAGCTGATCGATGACAGAGATGATGAGACTACTGAGGAAGCAGAGGCAGCTGCGGACGGAGATGAGAACGATCAGCAGGATGCTGAAGTAGCGGACGCAGATGCCGCATCAGGAGAAGCAGCAGAGACTACCGGATCCAACATCGCCGGAGGATCGATCGTGATATTTATAACCATAGGTGCGGTCGGAGGATTTATCATCGGTATGATCTGCATGTACTTTATCAGGAGAAAAAAACAGGTTATTGAATAACAATTACACCCATTAAAGTCGAGTTAACGTTACCGAAT
>JAFSTZ010000427.1 GCA_017445525.1 Eubacterium sp. | reverse complement strand
TTGCAAATCAGCACAAAAAGACTTTTGAAGAGCTTTTGAAATCGACTTCCGGAGAGGATGCTCAAGGTGATTCTACAAGAGGAGAACCTTGTAAAATCGTCGTAGACAACAGTAGTATAAATATTGAGTTGCTTACCGGATCCATGACTGCCAAGCAAAAGAAGGAAGTAAAAGCAAAGCTGAAGTCAGGCGAGGCAGATATCGTCATCGGTACTCATGCATTGATCCAGGATGATGTAGAGTTTAAGGATCTTGCACTGGTTGTGACTGATGAGCAGCACAGATTCGGGGTAAGGCAGAGAGAGGATTTTTCTAAAAAAGGAACAGAACCGCATGTGCTCGCGATGAGTGCTACGCCCATCCCCAGGACTCTGGCGCTGATACTCTACGGGGATATGGATCTGACCGTAATCGATGAGAAGCCTGCAAACAGGCTCCCGATCAAGAACGCTCTTGTTGGAACATCCTTCAGGAAAAAGGCTCACGACTTTATGAAAAAAAGAGTGGCCGAGGGCGAGCAGTGCTATGTGATATGCCCGATGATAGAGGATGACGAGGAGTCGGAGCTGCAGAACGTCACCATCTATACCGAGGAACTGAGGGATGAGCTTAATAAAAACACCGGCACATCAACTCATGCGGACGGAAGTATGGTACAGGATGCGACGGGAGATGAGCCGGACAGAAATATCGGTGCACCAACTGATACACCTGATGAAACAGGTGAAACCGCAAGCCCGAGTAGAGAAATCCGTGTAGCCATGCTGCATGGGCGCATGAAACAGAGTGAGAAGGACGATATCATGAGGCGATTTTCCGACCATGAGATCGATATCCTGGTCTCGACAACCGTTATCGAGGTCGGTATAGACGTCCCGAACGCGACCACCATGCTTATCGAGAATGCAGAGAGATTCGGCCTTGCAGCACTACATCAGCTGCGTGGAAGGATAGGCAGAGGGAGCGCACAGTCTTACTGTATATTTATGATGGGAGTCGACAGCGACGAGATCAGGGAACGCCTGCAGATAGTCGAGAGGACCAACGACGGATTCAAGGTTGCTGACGAGGATCTGAAGAGACGTGGTCAGGGAGATCTTTTCGGAACGCTGCAGAGTGGCGAGAAGATATTTGCACTTGCGGATATATATGAGGACGCCCGGATCCTGGAGGCGGCATCTGCGGAAGCAAAGGAATATTCTTTGGAAAAACTTTTTTTGGACATAAATGACTTGACAAATGAAAAAGACTCGTTCCACGGCACGAAAAATCAAGATAAGCGACTTTTGAAAAAGATATATCAATATATGGGGGATGTCACTTTATAGTAGACAGTAGTAGAATCATTTGATCGTCGTTTTATAAAAACTTGAAAAAAACTTGATTTTATAGTATACTATCACTGTCATTTATATAAAACCCGTATTTATATGCAGAATATCCGATATACAACGAACTGTTCGGATGCGTTGATACAGGTTAAAAACGATCAAGTGAGAATCATATATGAGAGTTATAGCAGGTAAGGCCAGAAGGATAAATCTGGTTTCTCCTCCGGGGCTTGATGTCAGACCGACTCAGGACCGGATCAAGGAAACTTTGTTCAATATCCTTCAGGATGACATACCGGGATGCAGATTCCTGGATCTGTTTGCCGGATCGGGAGGTATCGGGATCGAGGCGCTCAGCAGAGGCGCCGGACATGCATCGTTTGTCGAAAGAGATAAGAAAGCCCTTTCTTGTATCAAGGAGAATCTCACCAAGACGAAGCTATCAGATGATGCCACTGTATACGCTATGGATGTGATGGCGGCTCTCGGCGGTTACATGTCTGACAGCAGAGCGTATGATATCATCTTTGCGGATCCGCCGTATCACGCAGGATATGAGGAGAGACTGGTGCAGGCATTGTCGGTATCGTCTGCGGTCGGTCCGGATACGTTGGTGATCATCGAGGCGGCTCTTGAGACAGATATGGAGTTTTTGGATGATAGCTGCTTTGAGATATACAGGATTAAGGATTATAAAAGCAACAGGCATATTTTTATAAAGAAAAAATAAAACTTACGGAGGGTGTTTATGAACGCGTCAAAGATTGAGCAGACCATCGAGGATATCTATCAGTATCTGGAGACCTGCAAACCGTCAAGGATCTATCCGAACAAGATAACTGTCGATAAGGATGAGCTTTATGATCTTCTGGAGGAGCTTCGTCTGAATGCGCCTGATGAGATACGCAGATATCAGAAGGTTATCACCAACAGGGATGACATACTGAACGAGGCGCAGAAAAGAGCAGAGACCATGCTTTCACAGGCTCAGGCCAGGACGGATCAGCTGCTCGACGAGAGCGAGATCATGCAGGCTGCGTATACCAGGGCTGAGGAGATCATGCGTCAGGCCAACGAAGAGGCAACGGCGCTGCTTGATCAGGCTGCCAGAGAGAGCGATGATATGCGACGCGGTGCTCTCGCCTATACCAACGATCTTTTGACTGATGCAAAGCTTCATATCCAGCAGGGACTCAAGGATGCTGAGGCTGTTCATCAGAGATATCAGGATGCATTGAAGCAGAGTGTCAATATCATAGACGGTAACATCAGTGAGTTGATGGGACAGATGGGCGGAGCGGCTCCGGTATCGGGAGGAGCAGACAAGCCTGCCGACAGCGATCAGGAGATACAGCTTGAGCCGGCTACGGAGAAGGCAGCTGCTGAGCCGTTGGAACTTGATGAGGAAGCTTTCGTTAAGTGATCCGGCGTATTTATATAAATATACTGAATTAGAATAACGTGAAAATATAAAATGATTTTGGGAGGTAGTGATCAATGAAGGTTCTTGTTATCAACTGTGGAAGTTCGTCTCTGAAGTATCAGCTGATCGATTCCGAGACGGAGCAGGCGCTTGCGGTAGGACTCTGTGAGCGTATCGGCATCGATGGAAGATTGAATCATACACCTGCAAAGACGGGTGAGAAGATCGTGATAGAGAAGGCTATGCCGGATCATGAGGTTGCGATCGGTATGGTTATAGATGCGCTGATAGATCCTGAGCACGGAGTGATATCTTCGCTTGAGGAGATAGATGCCATCGGCCACAGACTTGTGCACGGTGGTGAGAAGTTCACCAAGTCGGTTGTTATCGATGAGGAAGTTATCAAGGGTGTTGAGGAGGTTTCTCCGCTTGCACCGCTCCACAATCCGGCAAACCTTATCGGTGTCAGAGCTTGTCAGGCGAAGCTGCCGGGCGTGCCGAATGTCGGAGTTTTTGACACGGCGTTCCATCAGACTATGGAGCCCATCGCATTTATGTACGGACTTCCTTATGAGTATTATGAAAAATATAAAGTTCGCCGTTACGGATTTCACGGAACGAGCCACAGCTTTGTATCCGGAAGGGATTACGATATTTTGGGACTTGATCCGAAGCACTCCAAGGTTATTGTGTGCCACCTCGGAAACGGCGCAAGCGTATCAGCTATAGAGAACGGAAACGTCGTTGATACCAGTATGGGTATGACACCGATGGAGGGTCTTGTTATGGGAACCCGCTGCGGTGATATCGATCCTACCATCGTTGAGTATCTCGCTCACTGCCTCGACAAATCACTTGAAGAAGTAATGACGATACTGAACAAGGAGTCTGGTGTTTACGGTCTGTCAGGTGGCGTGTCAAGCGACTTCAGAGATCTCGATGCTGCGGCATCACAGGGCAACACCAAGGCAGAGCTTGCTGTGGATGTGTTTGCTTACCGTGTGACCAAGTATATCGGTGCTTATATCGCAGCGCTGAACGGAGTGGACGCCATAGCATTTACCGCCGGTCTCGGAGAGAACAACGGCGTTGTGAGAGAGCAGATCATGGCGAACTTCGGATATATGGGGATCAGCATCGATCGTGAGAAAAACAAGGTGAGAGGTGAGGAGACCATCATCTCGACGCCTGATTCAAAGGTGAAGGTTCTTGTGGTGCCGACCAACGAGGAGCTGGCTATCGCAAGAGAAACCGTGGCGCTTGTTAAGTAAAGGGGGTTTATCTTGAGGGTATCCAGGAAAAAAAGGAGAAGTCTGGCGATAGCGCTGGTGCTCGGTTTGATGGGAGCATCGGTGTATCCTTCCGGCGAGATGGTTTCGCAGGCGAAGGACATCACCGTGACGTCGAAGATTGCGCTGAGCCAGAAAAGGATGTATATCAAGGTTGGCAAGGTCAGAAAGCTGGTCATGGAGAATGCCGACAAGAAGGTAAAGTGGTCCATCAGCAGCTCGGACGGTAAATATATCCGCATACGCAGATCAGATGAGGTCAGCGTAAAGGTCAAGGGTATTAAAAAAGGCATGGCTTATGTTACCGGTGAGGTCAAGGGCAAAAAGTACACCTGCAGGCTGACTGTAAGGGGAACTGACGGTTCCATGCCAACTGCGGCGCCTGCTACAGCAACTCCCAAAGCTACAGCGACAACTAAGCCGACATCGACGGCAAAGTCATCATCGACGCCGAAACCGACGGCGAGTGCCAAGGCTTCAGCAACACCAAAGCCGACGAAGAAGCCTGCAGCCACATCGACTCCGAAACCGACGAAGACGCCTGCAGCCACATCGACTCCGAAGCCGACCAAGACACCGGCGGTTACGGTACCACCGGGTATCACAGTAACATCTGAGCCTACCGTGACTGTTCCGCCGTTACCGAGTTCTGCTGCAACAGCTACGCCAAAGCCTACAGCGACACCTGCGTATACCAAGGCTCCCGAGATCATCGTGGCAGAGACGGATGTAGCTATAGGACATGCCTCCATAAATGAGAGGTATTCCATAAACAACGGCATACCGGGAGACCAGACAGGTCGTGAGGTTTACATACGCGCCTGGTACAAGAACGGATGGAACAAGATGATCCGCTGCAACGATGAGGCGGCTGCCGATATGATGGCGAAAGCCATGGAGCAGGCCTGTGCCAACGATAACATCGGCTATGCGCAGGACAAGAGAAATACGAGCTTTATCGAGGCACAGAAGGTCAACTGGGTATTGAAGAACATAAAGACGCCGTGTGAGGCTGACTGCTCATCGCTTATCAGGCTATGCGTCAACTGCGGTTACTATGCATATAACGGAACTATACCGTTCCCAAATGTAAATGATACTTTCTATACCGGAAACATGGCAAATGAATTAAAGAAGACCGGCCTTTTCACGGTTTATACTGCAAGCCGGTATATCAGCAATCCTAACAACCTCCAACGAGGCGACATACTGGTAGCGGAGGGATCACATACGGTTATGGTCCTCAAGGACTCACCGGGTTGATAGACATGATAGAATAGAAAAAAGCCTTGCGCAAGCAAGGCTTTTAATTTTTGCGATGCCATTCGTCACAGAGTTTTTGCCACTTATTGAAGTGACTTGACGGTATAGGCGGTTTCTGCTATAATGTGTGTACGATTATCATGAAGCAGTATGCGACAGAGAGGAGAAATGGCAGTTGAAGAATAAGGAAGAAATCCAAATTGTTATCATAGAGCTTAGTCAAAGCGTCATGGTGCGCGGGATCAAAAACCGCCTGGACGAATTACATTTCAAAGTCACCGTGCTTGGGAATAATCTGTCTGAGATAGAGAGGTATTGCGGTAAGGTAGATCTGTTTATCCTGTATTT
>JAFSTZ010000426.1 GCA_017445525.1 Eubacterium sp. | reverse complement strand
CCGCCGGCTCCGGCGATCAAAACCTTTATACCTCTCTCCTGAGCTTTTGTAGTATATTCGGTAAAAATATCCGGCATGCGGTGAGCAGAGATGATAGTCATCTCGTACTCTACTCCAAGCTCCTCAAGTGTGTCTGCTGCTTTTTTCATGATGGGAAGATCCGAGTCGCTTCCCATAAGGATTCCTACTTTAGGCATTGTTGATTCCTCCGTATTATTTATCTTATTTATCACTGTGTGATATTAGTTGCTGCTTTTATCCCTCAAAAATGAAACAGGCATCTATATCTGCTCAAGCGGGATATTCAGTTCCTCTGTTCCGGGCAGTACAAAACGACCGTTCCGGATTATTATAGTTTCTTTTCCGTCTTTTGTAAAGACCGAGATGCTACCAAGCTCATCATAAGGTATGGTAATGTCCGTATGACACTGGAAGTACGCCTTTTCAGGGGCTTCTTTCCTGAGGGCGGAGCACTCGTTTTCCTTGGCTATGATCTCCTTGCCATCGGGATTGAAAACCCTGTTTTCCTCGCTCATGGAGTAACAGGTGTCGCCCACTGCAAAATGAGGACCGGTCTTCTCTGCGATAAGTATCGGCAGATATGCTTCGATACCGAACTTCCTGCCCATAACAAAGGCTGAGGTGTTGGTTCCGATAGCGAACTCACCTATCGGAAGAGTATCATGATTATTCAGGATATTTTCCTTTATATATCTTTTGCCTTCGGCATCGTCAGCATAGTTTGAACAGCCATAATCCGTAACCATGCCGTCCCTGAACTCAAGCCACAGTTCCTCATACTTGAGTCCATTTAAAAACACATATGAAACATGAAGTATTCCATCAGTTCCTGTGAGCACGGGAGATGTGAACACCTCGCCAACAGGGATATTTACATCCGCAAGACAGTTTTCAAAGTTGGTCTGTTTCTCCGGTTCTTCAAGATGGTGAAGCATGACCTTTATATCTGTCCTGTTATCACCGCAACCTCTGACTCGAACATACTCACCCTCGTCCAGCGCATCGATGATCTTCTGATGTATCTCTCTGTATTTATCCTGATCCAGATTATTTATATGGATCGTTTCTTTAAAAATGTCATCAAACGCATCGCCGATCTCCGGGATCGGATATGCTATGATAGTAAAACTTCTCTTCTCTCCGGGGATATATTTATCCTGCAACAGAGCAAAATCTCTCTTGTAGCCTATGCTTATCTTCTCCTGCTCAGCGCTGTATTTAAGAGCCGAAGCCTTTGCAACAGGTGCAAACAGCTTTTCACCGAATGACTCTATCACTGCAGGTCCTGCATATACACCGGCCTCATCGGCATATTTATCAAAAGAAGCTTTTGCCTTCTTCAGCCTCTCCTCAGCGAGTGCATGGTTCAGATATATCGCATCATCAAATCTGTGATCATGCAGATACTGTCTGTTTGGCGGCGTTGAGATAACACCTATGGACTTTATGTTGGTTTTTCTGCGGAAAACAGGAGACAGACCCATCGCCTGAAACTGAATCACCGCCCTTTTCACCATGGGCTCCATCCCGATAGGATATCTGATCTCAACAGTTTTTTTCTGCGTCAGATCGATGCCGGCTATCTCAAAACCCTTTCTGTAACCCTCAGTATAAGTCTTTGCCATACTGTCAAGATCATCATCACTCATCCCTGACAGATAAGCCGACAGCTTTATCTCATTGTCAGTTATATACTCGCCGTATTCATATAAATACGCCGGATCGCTGTGATCTCTTTCCATAACAAGCTCAAGTATCAGGCTGTCCTTATCGTAAACCACGAGGTCATGTATACTTCTGTCCATCATGATCTCATCATAATCATGGACAAAATAGTAGATCATCTCCTTCAACGCAGTGCCGAGTTCATCGTCATCTCTGAGTGCCCCCGTAAGTTCGAGAAAAAGCTCCGCCCATATCAATACAGTCCATGTATCACCATCGTAAGACGCAGTTATGATATCACGGATGTTGGCAGCTATCCAGTTGAGACAGTCTGATACCCTGTCTCCGTACTCACCAAACTCTTTTTTACAAACATCCGGGTTTG
>JAFSTZ010000425.1 GCA_017445525.1 Eubacterium sp. | reverse complement strand
TCTGAAAGAAGCTTTGAACACAGCATCAGCAGCTCCTTCTGTACGCTTACATCTGCTGACGGACATGCGTCTGTAACCTTGTTTATCGAGTCTGCCAAAGATGTGACATAGCGGATCACGGTCGGTATATACTGTTTGGTTGCCATCTTGATCATGGTTCTGGCTTCGATATTTATCGCCTTGGCATATGCTTCGTAGTTTATTTCAGCTCTTGATTCCAGCTCGGTTTTGCTGAACACTCCCTGACTCTCAAACATCTTAACTGTTTTCTCATCAACATAGTAAGCGGTTGCATCCACCATGGTTTTTATATTTGAGAGACCGCGCTTCTCGGCTTCCTCGAGCCACTCTGCAGAGTAACCGTCGCCGTTGAATATGATACGCTGGTGATCCTTTAACAGATCATGGATGATGGTATCGACGGCGTCCTCCAGGGCATCGGCTTTTACACCCTCTAACTTATCTGCGATTTTGGAGAGACCTTCTGCCACGATGGAGTTTAAAACTGTATTCGGTCCTGCTATGGACATGGAGGATCCAACCATACGGAACTCAAACTTGTTTCCGGTAAATGCAAACGGTGATGTACGGTTTCGATCAGTTGCATCTTTTTTTATCGATGGGAGAGTCTGGACGCCAATATCCATATTCTCACCGGTATTTGCATGACTTGCGGTTCCTTTTCTGAGTATCTGCTCAACTATATCCTCGAGCTGTTCACCCAGGAATATAGAGATTATAGCAGGCGGAGCCTCGTGACCGCCAAGTCTGTGGTCGTTGCCCGGGCATGATGCCGACAGACGGAGAAGAGGTGCATAATCATCTACAGCAGCTATCACTGTAGCCAGGAACAGCAAAAATGTTTTGTTGTCGTACGGATGACCTCCGGGAGAGAGGAGATTCTCACCGGTGTCAGTTACCAAAGACCAGTTGTCATGCTTGCCTGAACCGTTTACACCGTCAAATGGTTTTTCGCTTAACAGGCATTCCAGACCATGTCTTCTGGCAACCTTTTTCATGATCTCCATCACAAGCTGATTGTGATCGGTTGCGATATTTGCCATGCAGTAGATGGGAGCCATCTCGTGCTGGCCGGGAGCAACCTCGTTATGCTGTGTTTTTGAGAGGATCCCCAAACTCCACAACTCTTCATTCAGCTCTTTCATAAATGAAGCCTGTCTCTCCCTGATGCTTCCGAAGTAATGATCATCAAGCTCCTGACCCTTCGGCGGCATCGCACCGAACAGAGTCCTGCCGGTGAATATGAGATCCTCGCGCTTTAAGTATTTTTCTCTGTCTATCAAAAAGTATTCCTGTTCGGCTCCGACCGATACGTTAACTTTTGAGACTTCGGTCTTTCCCAGCAGATGTAGTACACGTACTGCCTGTCTTGAAACTGCCTCCATAGAGCGCAGGAGAGGTGTTTTTTTATCCAGAGCCTCGCCGGTGTAGGAACAAAAAGCAGTCGGTATACAGAGCACTGTTCCGATAGCGTCTTCTCTTAAAAATGCGGGCGATGTGCAATCCCAGGCAGTGTAACCTCTCGCCTCAAATGTGGCTCTGAGTCCGCCCGAAGGGAAAGAAGAGGCATCCGGTTCACCTTTTATCAGCTCTTTTCCTGAAAACTCCAGTACTGCTCTTGAGTCGGAGTCGGCACTCAGGAATGAATCATGCTTTTCGGCGGTCACACCGGTCATCGGCTGGAACCAGTGAGTATAGTGTGTGGCGCCGTTTGCAAGAGCCCACTCCTTCATGGCGTGCGCTACGACGTTTGCTACCTCGGGCGATAGCTCGCGACCCTCCTCGATGGTGCTTTTCAATGCCGAATATGTTTTTTTCGGCAGATATTCCTGCATTACATCATCGTTAAATACTCTTGTTCCGAATACTTTTTTGATGATATTTTTCTCCATAGAATCTTCCATGATGATTCCTCCCGTTTTCCACATATTGTGCTTACTATTCACGGCTGTCACTGCACAGCCATTTTCTATTCTAACAGAAAAATTATATTTTTCAACATAAATTTATGAAAAAAGTACGGTCGATCACAGGGACGGAAATATTTTTTTGAAAAATCAAAAAAAACAGTTGCCAAGAGCGGAAAAAAGCTGTATGATTATAATCGGATTAAAATTTGATTTTTTATAAAATACTACACATGTTGAGGCGTGAAAGATCATATACCCGACATGTGGTGAAAGGGAGGTTGTTCATGAGCAACACGGCAAAACTGTCGGCCAGAGCAAGGATAGAAGCATTGGTCGACGCAAACAGCTTTGTTGAGATCGGCGCCATGGTCACGAAGCGCAGCACTGATTTCAACATGGATGAGAAGGAGGTACCTGCCGACGGAGTTATCACCGGGTACGGTGTGATCGGCGAGGATCTCGTATTTGTTTACAGTCAGGATGCTTCCGGTATGAACGGAGCCATCGGCGAGATGCATGCAAAGAAGATCGCATCTCTCTATCAGATGGCTATCAAGGCCGGGGCGCCCATCATAGGTCTTATCGACTGTGCGGGCATACGTATCGAGGAGTCGCTCGATGCTATCGCCGGCTTCGGAGAGATTTATATGAAGAAGGTTCAGGCTTCCGGCGTGATTCCGCAGCTTACTGCCATTCTCGGCAGCTGTGGCGGAGGTGTGGCCATCTCGTCAGCACTTTCGGATATAACGGTTATGGATGCCGAGGGCGGTGCTCTTTTTGTCAATTCGCCCAACGCTGTCGAGGGTAATTTCAAAGAGAAATGTGACACGACCAAGGCGGCTTTTCAGGCTCAGAACGGAAATGTTGATATCGTGTGCGACAGTGAGATCGATGTTTTGAACAAGCTTCGTGATCTGGTTGATATCCTTCCTGCCAATGCAGGTATGCCGGCGGAGAAACCTTCCACGGACGATATCAATCGTACCATAGCAGATCTTGGTTTCGGGCGTGACGCTATAGAAGCTGTTGCAGACAGTGGTTCATTTATAGAACTGAAGTCCGAGTTCGGTGAAGAGATGTCTGTCGGACTCGCTACGCTGGATGGAACAACCGTTGGATTTATTGCTAACTCCGAGGAGGGTGTTCTGTCTGTCAGGGCTTGTCACAAGGCGGAACAGTTTGTATATTTCTGTGATTCGTTCTGCATTCCTATCATTACACTGACCAATGTTAAAAACTACGATTCAAAGATGTACGCTGAGAAGAGGATCGGACGTAAGGTTGCGGACCTGACTTATGCTTTTGCCAGTGCTGATGTTCCTAAGGTAAACGTGATCATCGGTGAGGCTTTCGGAAGCGCTTATCTGTCCATGAACTCCAAACATATCGGCGCTGATCTGGTATTGGCTCTCGACACTGCGAAGGTGGGAACCATGGATGCCAAGCTGGCAGCAGAGGCGGTCGGTGTTGATGAGAATACTTATCGTGAGCTTCAGGAAGGAGCATCGGGAGCTGCCAAGAGAGGTTATGTTGATAATGTCATCCCGATGGCTGACACAAGAAAGCATCTGATATATGCACTTCAGATGTTCGGAATGAGGTGATGCTATGGTGGAGGAGATAACTATTCCCGTTGCCCTGATGCATACAGGCGTAGCTATGGGTACGGTGTTTGCCGTACTTATCCTGATCTCTTTCGTTATCTGGTTGCTCAAGTTCGTGCCAAAGCTTTTTGAGAAAAAAGAAAAGGCACCCGAACCGGTAAAGAAGGAGGCTCCGAAGGCTGCGCCGGCACCACAGGCTGCACCGGTAAAGAAAACGACGGATGGCGAGATAGTAGCCGTGATCGCAGCGGCTATAGCGGCGAGTATGACCGAGGAAACCGGTGTTCCGGTATCGCCTGACGGACTTGTTATAAGGTCTATCAGAAAACGTAATTTTTGATATAAATAGTAAGATTGAGATATTTAGTAATATTTATAAAGAAAAAGTAATATATTGACATAAATGTCGATATAGAATGGAGGAAATGATGAAGAACTATACGATTACGGTAAACGGCAATATGTATGATGTAACCGTGGAGGAGAAGGGAGCAGGAGCTGCACCTGCGGCTGCTGCGACACCTAAGCCCGCACCTGCTGCGGCTCCGGCACCGGCACCGGCTGCAGCGCCGGCTGCGTCAGGATCTGCAGGTGCTGTGAAGGTTAAGGCACCTATGCCCGGAAAGATCCTTTCTATCAAGGCTTCCGAGGGACAGTCGGTTACAAAGGGCGATGTGATCCTTCTTCTCGAAGCTATGAAGATGGAAAACGAGGTTGTGGCTCCGCAGGACGGAACCATCGCTACCATAAATGTTGCATCGGGAGCTGCCGTGGAGGCAGGAGATGTGCTGGCAACTCTTAACTGATAAGGCTGTGTTTAGAACTGACGTTCCGAAATGGAGGATGATATGGAACTACTTGAAAATCTTATCCACCAGACAGCCTTTTTCAACGGCACTCTTGACTGGCGAAATTATGTTATGATCCTGGTCGCGTTTCTGTTTTTATATCTTGCGATCAAAAAGGGTTATGAGCCGCTTTTGCTGGTACCGATAGCGTTTGGAATGCTGCTGGTGAATATTTATCCGGATATTATGAAGGATGCCGCAGGCAATGAAGCGGGAGGACTCCTCAGCTACTTCTTTAAGCTGGATGAGTGGAGTATCCTGCCATCACTGATTTTCCTCGGTGTAGGCGCGATGACGGACTTTGCGCCTTTGATAGCCAATCCCAAGAGCTTTCTTCTGGGAGCGGCTGCGCAGTTTGGTATTTTTTCGGCTTATATTATGGCCATCGTTATGGGCTTCAACGGCAAGGGAGCAGCAGCTATCTCCATCATAGGCGGAGCTGACGGACCTACTTCCATCTTCCTTGCAGGAAAACTTGGTCAGACAGACCTGATGGGCCCCATAGCAGTCGCGGCGTACTCATATATGTCGCTTGTGCCTATCATACAGCCGCCTATCATGAGGCTTCTTACCACAAAGAAGGAGCGTCGGGTAAAGATGGATCAGCTGAGACCTGTGTCGAAGCTTGAGCGTATCCTGTTCCCGATAGTCGTTACCGTGGTTGTATGTCTGATACTTCCGACGACTGCACCTCTGGTTGGTATGCTTATGCTGGGTAACCTCTTCCGCGAGTCCGGTGTGGTTAAACAGCTTACAGAGACAGCATCGAACGCACTTATGTATATAGTAGTCATACTGCTCGGTACATCCGTAGGTGCAAAGACATCCGGTGCAAACTTCCTTCAGGTAGATACACTGAAGATAGTTGTGCTCGGTCTGGTGGCATTTGCTGTCGGTACCGCAGCGGGCGTTCTTTTTGGAAAGCTGATGTATGTTGTGACGAAAGGAAAGATAAATCCGCTCATCGGATCTGCGGGCGTGTCTGCCGTGCCTATGGCGGCGCGAGTTTCCCAGAAGGTTGGTGCCGAAGAGGATCCGACCAACTTCCTGTTGATGCATGCCATGGGACCGAATGTTGCCGGCGTTATAGGTACAGCGGTCGCCGCGGGCGTGTTTATGGCCATCTTTGGCATCTAAATAACTATAAAGGAGAATAATTATGGCTGATATAGAGAAGAAACCCGTGAAGATCACGGAGACCATACTGCGTGATGCGCATCAGTCGCTGATCGCGACCCGTATGACTACGGAGCAGATGCTGCCTATAGCAGAGAAACTCGATAAAGTCGGATATCACGCTATCGAGTGCTGGGGCGGTGCTACATTTGATGCCTGCCTGAGATTCCTCAAGGAGGATCCGTGGGAGAGACTCCGCAAGCTGCGTGACAAGATCAAAAACACCAAGCTTCAGATGCTTTTCCGTGGACAGAATATCCTTGGCTACAATCACTATGCAGATGATGTGGTAGAGTATTTTGTTCAGAAATCCGTTGCAAACGGTATCGATATCATCAGGATCTTTGACTGCCTGAATGATATCAGGAACCTTGAAACCGCCGTAAAGGCTGCCAACAAGGAAAATGCTCATGCTCAGATCGCCCTTTCATATACTTTGGGTGATGCATATACACTTGATTATTGGAAAGATATTGCAAAGAAGATCGAGGATATGGGTGCTAAGTCACTTTGTATCAAGGATATGGCCGGTCTTCTTACTCCGTATAAGGCTGCAGAGCTTGTAGGAGCTCTCAAAGAGGCAACGGCGCTTCCGATCGATCTTCACACACACTATACCTCAGGAGTTGCTTCCATGACATATTTGAAGGCAGTTGAGGCGGGTTGTGATATCATCGACACAGCTATGAGTCCGTTTGCACTTGGTACCAGCCAGCCGGCTACGGAGGTTATGGTTGAGACATTCAGAGGAACTCCATATGATACAGGATTTGATCAGGAGCTTTTGTCAGAGATTGCTGATTACTTCCGACCGATGAGAGAGGAAGCTATCGAAAGCGGACTGCTCTCTACCAAGGTGCTCGGAGTAAACATCAATACACTTCGTTATCAGGTTCCGGGTGGTATGCTTTCCAACCTCGTTTCACAGCTGAAAGAGATGGGACAGGAGGACAAGTTCCGCGAGGTGCTCGAGGAGGTTCCGAGAGTGCGCAAGGACTTCGGAGATCCGCCGCTCGTTACACCGTCATCCCAGATCGTCGGCACACAGGCTGTGCTGAACGTGGTTACGGGTGAGAGATACAAGATGGTGACCAAGGAGTCAAAGAAGATCCTTTCCGGAGAGTTCGGCCAGACAGTAAAGCCGTTTGATCCTGAGGTTCAGAAAAAGTGTATCGGTGACACCAAGCCGATCACATGTCGTCCGGCAGATCTTATCGAGCCACAGCTGAAGAAGCTTGAGGAGGAGATGAAGGAGTACAAGGAGCAGGATGAGGATGTGCTCTCATATGCTCTGTTTCCGCAGGTGGCTACTGAGTTCTTCAAGTATCGTCAGACACAGAGAACCAAGGTTGATCCGACCATCGCCGATACGGAGAACAAGGTTTATCCGGTGTAAGCTGTTACGATAGTACGAGCATATGTGAATGGTTTCGTTCAGGGCTCCGCTTGCACCATTCCCGAACGCAGCGGTGTGCGGCTTGAGAAGACCAAGCCTGCGCACCGGCGTTCGCGACAGGCCCTTCACTGAAACCACTTCACATATGCTCTTTTTATGTGCGTAATTTGTTAAGACCTGATTATTCTTGTGCATGAATCAGCATGTTGGATGGATTGGAGATGGTTCTCGGCATCGTTCCTCAACAATAGATAAGGAGGGAAAATGGGTGAGTGTGAGACCTGTTCATATTATCTGATGGATGATGATGGGGAGGAGTACTGCGACTTGCAGTTGGATGAGGATGAGTATGCCAGGTTTCTGGCTGATAAGTCTAAAAAGTGCCCATATTATCAAGATAATGATGACTACAAGATAGTCAGACATCAGATGTAAGATGTAATAGAAATCGCCCCTTACCGTGATCCTACCGCGGTAAAGGGCGTTATTTTGATGCGTTTCGGGAAGCATCTCTCCCGTTTGTTAAGTTGTTTAGCATGTTTTCCTCCTTATCATGCCGGTTTGGGTTACTTTTCAGGCTCTGTAATCAGCGGTCGTATACAACCGATAAACGAAAGCATTTGCACGGGCGTCATACTGGTTCATACCTTCCATCTTTCTGAGCTTCTCATCGCTGTTTTTCGCGGGTTTTGAAGCTGTTTC
>JAFSTZ010000424.1 GCA_017445525.1 Eubacterium sp. | reverse complement strand
CAAAGGAAATCATATGCCGGTCAGCCAGTTCAAACCCGCTGGTAGCGCGGATAGCAAAAAGGTTGGCCAGCGAATAAACAACCTCAAAGCTGTTGGTCTCTTCTTTATCATAATCTGCCACAAGCACGTGCTTGTCAAACAGATACTCCTTGAAAAACTTAATCATTGCTCTCTCCCTCCGATGCACAGTGTTTGTGCTCCTTCAATAGTACATAATTCTGTTCAGCTTTCCCCTTACGCAAAAAGATTTCAGCGAAATTGCCGGATTTAACGACCGTGTTAGAAAAAAGAATTTGGAGTAAATCCGGCTAGCTGCTGAAATGTAAGCATTGGCTTGATTGATGAACACGCGCGGTCCGTTTTCCTCCCACAAGTTGTGGGGAACCTGACGGATAAATGGGCTGAAGTAAGTCCATCTAGCTGCCAATGTGTTTTCGGTTCATGATGACATCATATCATGGCACATAAAATTTATCTTGGAAAAAAAGTTGCGAACTCATCAAATGCCGAAATCTCGCTGTTTTACCAGTCTTTCTTTTATAAGTTCCACAAAGCTCTGTGGCTCGATTACCTTCACCAGAGGACCGAAAGACAGAATCCGGATGACGATTTCCGTCTCGTCATTTCTCTCGTACCGGATTGTAACGCAGTACTTGTCATCCTCCAGACGTTCGGCTTCTTTTTCAAAATGTGCGAAATGAAGAAGAACACGCTCCAGTGCATTCCGCCTGTCCGTCAGTTCAAAGGTGACACTCCGCGGATGATGCGTGATTTCTTTCACATCCTCCGTCTCATAATCTCCCTCATACCGGTTGCATTTTTTGATCCGCGCGAGATTGATCGTGCCGGAAAGCTTTTTACCGGATCCGTACAGACGGAACTTATCGTCCTTTTCCGAATACTCGAGATACTTTGGGACGATGATCGTGTTGACCCTCTTTCCTCTTTGGGTTTCCTGCTCTATCTTCAACGGATGTCCGTCATGGATGGCACCGAGTATCACACGAAAACGCTCCCGATATGCCGGATCCTCATAATCATCCCCATCGGCATACTGATCAAAGATCAGATAGTCTTCACGGGTAAAAAGAGGCTCGACATCCGGATAATCAAAGACATCATCCGTAAACAGACGTATCCTCGGGTCATCCGAGATTGCCTTCAGCCATCTCTTCTGAATCAGGGTAAGCGGCATGGTCGGTGCGTAGAGAATATTGGTCGTTCCATCCGAATTCAGAAGCTGCCATTTTTCTTCCTTCAGTGCCGGTTCGATACCAAGCAGGCTCTCGCCGAACGCATTTTTCTGAATAATTGACTCGATCTCGTGTCTGTCAAGCGGATGAACTGTCGCCTCCCTGAGTATCGATGCCACCGTGTTGTAATATGCACCGTATAGTTCACTGAATATCATGAGGCATCACCGCCTTCCAATCCGTACATCTCATACATAGCCCGGATGTCATCCTTGAACTTTTTCTCAATCCTCTCGTCGGAAAAACGAATATCAACAATCCTGCAGATAAAGGTACGGATCCAGGGCACCAACTCCATCGAATCAAACACATCGGCGGAAAAGCGGCAGGTGTTATCATCAATCCTCTCCACCTTCCCGCAGCGCTTCTCACGTTCCATACGTCTCGGGATATGCTGCTCATCATCGGCATACCGGATCGTAAACTCTACATGCTCCATCCGCTCACCGGACCGTCCCTCCGTGCTGACACCCCATATATGCTGACGAACCTGATCCAGTTTCTCACGGAACTCGTCAAAACGGGGATCCTCTTCACCAATCTCCACCGAAATGATATTGTCGGTCCGAAAGGGTGTAATCCGCTTAAACCACGGCGAATAAGCGACCAGATACTGCCGACCGCTCTGAACGCTGATCAGGATGCGAAGCGGGATCACCTGACTCTCCGTCACATGATCCTTCCCCCGGTTGAAAACCTCGATCGTTACATTTTTCCTGTCATGCATGGCCATAAACAGCGTACAGACGATCTCACTGTCCAGCGAAACGGTGATGTAGTGGTGCTTGAATGCAAACGCTTCCTCGTGATCATTTTTCTCTTTATCCAATAAAAATGAGCCGATCACGCCACAGGGCATGACCTCCGAGAAAAAGTCAAGCACATCCGCATCGTACACCGGGCTGTCCGCTGCAAGCCGGTAGCACAGTGTTTTCCCATGCTTTTCCGACACGATGATTCCGACGCTTTCGTACTCCTTCAGCTTTTTCCTCACCGTAGACTCATCGAACATCCTCGGTTCCTCAAAGCCTTCGAGATACCCGTCGATCTGCTCTGT
>JAFSTZ010000423.1 GCA_017445525.1 Eubacterium sp. | reverse complement strand
TCGGCAAATAATGTGATAGGGAAGAATGGACAGATACCCTGGAAAATCACTGGTGAACAGAGACAATTCAGGGAACTTACGACAGGAAACACTGTTGTGATGGGCAGGAAGACATATGAAGAGATTGGACATCCACTACCAAACAGAAAGACTATAGTTGTATCAAACAGTAAAAAGTTTGAAGATGAAAACCTTACTACTGTAAGTTCTTTAAATAAAGCCATTGAGATGGCGGGTGACCGGGATATTTATATTGCCGGAGGATATCGCTTGTATAAAGAGGCAATTCCTTTGGTAGATAAGATGTACATAACGGAGATTCATATAAATGTTGAAGATGGGGATGTTTTCTTTCCGGAGTTTGATAAAAACGATTTTATCATGACAAAAGGTGAAACACTGGGAGATGAAATAAAATATACAAGAACTGTTTATGTTAGAAGGTACTAAGAAGCTACAATGAGCACTGTCAATTAATACCATAAGTAGAGTACGTGTTGTTGCTGCACGTACTCTACTTGTGCGGTTAAGCGACAGTTTTTGTATTATCATAGAGTAAGGAGGATATAGCCATGGCTGGCGGAGACATCCAGAAGTTAAAGCTGATGTACCTGTATGATATTTTTAATGAGAGAACAGATGAGTTTCATGCCATCTCGATGAGTGAGATCATCGATGCGCTGGAGGCTTACGGGGTACACGCTGAAAGGAAAACTATCTACAATGATATCCAGACGCTGAATCTATATGGTGCTGATATCGTCGGAGAGAAGATAGGGAAGGTATATCAGTACCGGGTTCTCAGCAGGAAGTTTGAGATGCCGGAGTTGAAGCTTCTCGTGGATGCTGTTCAGTCATCAAAGTTCATCACCGGCCGGAAGTCCCGTGATCTGATCAAAAAGATTGAGGGGCTTGCAAGCAGCTATGAGGCGAAGGAACTTGATCGTCAGGTCTATGTGGCAGGCAGGATCAAGACTATGAACGAGAGTATTTACTACAATGTAGATAACATCCACCGAGCCATCGCTGACGATGTTCAGATACGGTTCAAGTATTTTCGGTGGACGGAAAAAAAGGAGCAAAAACTCCGCAAGGACGGCGCAGATTATGTCGTCTCACCGTGGGGGCTTGTCTGGGATGACGAGAACTACTATCTGATCGGGTATGATGCGGACAGAGAGGAGATACGTCATTACCGTGTTGACAAGATGAGGAACATCCGCCTGAGTTCCGACAGGCGCCTCGGAAAGACGGCCTTCAAAGACAAGGATATGGCGACTTATACGGAAAAGCGCTTTGGTATGTTTGATGGTGAGCTGGTGAGAGTCACGCTTTTATGTAAAAATGAGATGGCCGGGGTCATCATCGATCGTTTCGGGAAGGATACTCCGATGATCAGGATAGATCAGGATCACTTTGAAGCAAATATCGATATGGCGCTGAGCCCGATCTTTCTCGGATGGTTGGCCGGTATGGGGGACGGTATCAGGATCACCGGTCCGCTTGAGGCGGTAGATCAGATGAAGGACATGATCCGTGGACTTGACAGTGTATATGGTGTATCGACGTTTGACTAGAAAATTTTCGATTATTTTTGTATTATAGCAGGTCCGTTGTGCTTTTTAATCCAAGCCCAACCGTATATGTATTGTGTAACAGAGCCGATATCTTCGGAGGAAGAACTCCGAAAGCTCCCAGAAGAATGATCGCCGTATTCACTCCGACGATACCACGGTAGTTTGATCCTATCCTCTCCATGAGCCTGTCGCTTATTCTCTTTAGTACAACCAGCCGGTACAGATCCCCCTCACCGATCGTGATATCAGCGATCTGCCTTGCTATCTCAGCTCCCTCATTGATGGCGATGCCGGCATCAGCTTCTGACAGGGCCGGAGAGTCATTTATCCCGTCGCCTATCATGATCACTTTGGATCCGTCTTCTCTGCATTTTTTAACAAATCTTGCTTTGTCCTCAGGCAGTACCTCGGAGTAATACTCATCCACTCCGACAGCCGAAGCGATCGCTGCAGCTGTCTTTTCGCTGTCACCGGTCATCATGACTGTTTTCTTGATGCCAAGCTTTTTCAGCTCTGCCAGAACTGAAGGTGCCTCATCACGCAGCGGATCTTCTATAAGTATCACAGCTGCAAGCTTGCCTTCCTTGGCGTAGTAGAGCCTTGAGTATTCTTCCGGAAAAGCGGAGAGCTTTTCCTTCATGGCTTCAGTCAGTTCGACTTTCTCATCCTCAAAGATAAAATGATAACTGCCGATCACGGCTTTCTTTTCATTTATATATGTTGAGATGCCGTGAGCCACGATATACCTGACCTTGGTATGAAACTCATCATGATCGAGCCCATGTTCCTGCGCTGCCGTCACTACGGCATTGGCGATCGAGTGCGGGAAGTGTTCTTCCAGACATGCTGCCTGTCTGAGAAGCTCATCCGGATCCTCTCCGTTCATGGACACCACTTCGACTACCGTAGGTTCTGCCTTTGTCAGAGTACCGGTCTTGTCAAAAACTATAGTATCCGCATCGGCCACAGCCTCTAAAAACTTTCCCCCCTTTACAGTGATATCAGACCTAGCCGCTTCACGCATGGCTGAGAGCACGGAGAGTGGCATGGAGAGCTTCATCGCGCATGAATAGTCCACCATCAGGACCGATACTGCTTTTGTTACATTTCTCGTGAGAAGCCACGTGACAGCGGTCCCGGCAAAGGTTGTGGGAACCAGTTTGTCAGCCAGATGCTCGGCACGGCTTTCAACTGATGACTTCAGTTTTTCCGAATCCTCTATCATGCGTACGATCTTGTCAAATCGCCCATCACCGCTGACCTTGGTCACATTTATAGTGATCTCGCCCTCCTCGACAACCGTACCTGCAAAAACCGGTTTCCCGATATCCTTTCTGACCGGGATTGCTTCGCCGGTCATCGAAGCCTGATTGACCATCGCTTCGCCGTCCGAGACTTCACCGTCAAACGGGATTATGTTTCCGACTCTGACAACGACTTTGTCCCCTGCCTTCACTGATGTAGTTTCGACAAGTGTTTCGATACCATCTGCTACCACCCATACTTTATTTATATTCAAAGACATCCGTCTGGCGAGATCATCCACCGATCGTTTATGAGTCCAGTCCTCCAGCATGTCGCCTACATCGAGCAGGAACATAACGGATGATGCCGTACCGAAGTCTCCTGTCAGGATGGATGCCGTTATCGCAGCTGCGTCAAGTACAGGAACCTCCAGTCTGCGATGAGGGATGGTTTTCAGGGCACGTATGATGAACTTTCCGGCCTGGATAACTATCCATGCTTTCTGCAGAACTAACGGCAAAAACAACTTGCGTCCGTATCTGAAAAGTACGGCATTGACGATCTTTTCAAAGTATCTTGCATTGGTCTCGCGACTCGAAGAATCAAAGAAGCTTTCCGGAACCTCCACATCCTCGTAGTGATATCCTCGCAGTATATCTATGATCCTGTCCCTTGCACAACAAAAGCGCACCACCGCGTCGGCCGTGCGCTCGTAGACTTTAACTTCGGTTATTTCGGGCATTTCCTGAAGGTAGTATAAAAGAGTATCTGCCTCGCGAAATGTCATCCTGTCTGAACACAGATGTATCCGAAGTCTGCCCGTCATCTCATGTTTTATGGTGAACCTCATCGCTTATTCCTCCGCATCGGCTACCTCTGCCTCGGCATCCCTCTTTGCTCTTTCCTCGTTGATAGCCTTGGCTTCCTCGAGGATGTCTCCGCAGTTCTCCTGAAGAGTAGTAGCCTGATCCATCACAGAATCCTTGATCCTTAAGGCAGCGGCCGTACAGTGAGTGTAAACCTTCTTGGCATCACGACTCGATAAAAGCTTGATACCTGCAGATCCGAACAATGCCCCTCCCGCAAAAAGAACGATGTGTTTTAGCATAATTATACGCCTCCTTTTTTGTAAGATTTTCATTTGAAGAACAAGTTAAACGCAACTTTCACTGATT
>JAFSTZ010000422.1 GCA_017445525.1 Eubacterium sp. | reverse complement strand
TAACAACAAGACCGGTGTGAGAGAGGTTTTATCAAGGGCAGCTATAGTGAAGACCCTGTTGAAGCTGCCTGGGATCGATAAGGTCGATTTTTATGTTGAGGACCAGCCATTGATGGTTCTGGGTGAGAATGTCGGACAGATGGATGATTCTACTTTTGTTGATAATCTCGGCAATCAGGGAGAGCCGCAGAGCAGGATAGTTAAGTTGTATTTCTCGGATGAATCCGGGAAAAAGCTGGTTCCGGTTGACACAAAGGTTACGTATCCTGCTGCGGAGAAGCTGGCAAAGCTTCTTGTTGACTGTCTGATCGCCGGACCTGAGGCAGTGACCGATCAGGATGTGAGTCATCTTTTGCGTACAGTTCCGACGGGGACGGTTCTTAACAGTGTTACTATAAGGGATTTTACTTGTTATTTGGATTTCAGTCGTGAGTTTGCAGAACTGGTGCCAAACGTCACCAGTGATGTTATAGTATATTCGATCGTGGATACTCTGTGCGAACTGCCGAGTATTTCACGTGTTCAGTTTACCATAAATAGTGGAGTGAAGGAGCGTTACGGAGAAACAAGCAATTTTAACAAAGCGCTGGAGAGAAATCTCGATATCATAGCTGATGATAAGACGGCTTCCGAATCATGAAGAATCGCTGAATAAAGCTTTTATGTGTGCGAAAATCGTGTATACTAACTCATGGCTGACTTCCGGGGGAGAGTGGATTCTTTGATTATTTTGCAGGGAATCCTATAGAAGGAGGATCGGCATGAGGAGACCGCTTTGCGTGGTCCTTGTTGCATTGATAATCTGTATCATCATTTTTTATAAACCGGATAAGTCTTTTGATAACAGTATTGATCAGAAAATTATAACGCTGTATGCGTGCGTTGATGAGATCCTGGGAACACCCGAGATAAATGCGATCATCGTTAAGGATGTTGTCAGATATGATGGGGATGGCACATTTTTCTGTGAGAAGCTCAAGGTTTATCCCGGTAAATCTTTTTCCGGAGATAAGCTAACCTTGTCTGATATAGGCATTGGGAATATCGTAAGACTTACCGGCAATGTAGTTTCGCCCGAGCGCCCGGGGAATCCGGGGCAGTTTGATGAACAGGTTTACTATAGGTCGCAGGGACTGGATGCGAGTTTATTTTTACAAAAATACGAAGTAACAGATGATAAAGAGGACGGCATAGCCATGCTGCTGTACCGCGCGAGATGCTTTCTTGCCGGGGCATTTGCGGCGGTGGTGCCGGAGAGAGAGGCGGGGATACTTTCCGCCATGCTTCTCGGTGAGAAGTCAGGCCTTGATGACGAAGTACGAGAGCTTTATACAGAGACTGGGATAGCGCATATACTTGCGATATCGGGGCTGCATATCTCCATGATCGGCATGGGGCTTTTTGCTTTTTTGAGACGGTTCGTGATGCCGATGAGATGGGCAGTTATAGTCACGGGTATCATGCTGTTTTTATATGGGATGCTGACCGGCTTTTCCATAGCTACCAGACGCGCGGTTATCATGACTATGCTGGTGCTCATCGCCAGGCTGATAGGTGAGAGGTATGACAGGATAAATGCTCTGGCTCTGGCTGCCATAGTTGAGCTCCTGATACATCCAGCATCGTTGTTTTTGCCGGGATTTTTGTTGTCATACGGGACTGTGGCAGGGATCGCCCTGTTTGTGGATGAGCTGAAGGGCATCATGTCCGGTGATGACAGATCCATATGCTACAAGCTGTTTACTGTAGTCAGCGGAAGTGTGGGCGTGACGGTAGTTACACTGCCTATCATGGTTCAGTGTTATCACGAGATACCTGTGTTTTCGGTGGTTGTAAATATCATACTTTTGCCGCTTATGACATATATTCTGGCGACTGCCGTTCTTGGCGGTGTGATCGCATGTATCTCTTCATTTATATCCGGATTTATACTCGGGACGTCTTACTATATACTGAGACTGTATCAGCTCGTCTGTGATATCGTCACTGCGATACCTCTTCACCGGATTATCGTCGGTCATCGGAGTGCGGTTTCTATAGCGATTTATTATGTAGTAATATTCCTGATAGTATTGATATTTAGAAGGGTAAAACAGTATAAAAACAGCGGGCGAAGGACCGGCAAGAATACTGCAGAAAAACGCACTAAAATGTGCATTGTTTCCGTCGGTATACTTGTATTGGATATAGTTATATTTATACTTCCGATCACATCGGGAG
>JAFSTZ010000421.1 GCA_017445525.1 Eubacterium sp. | reverse complement strand
CCCAATATATCAGACGAAGAAGCACGCTCGGTAGTGGATGGGCTAACCGACGAATAGAAGGATATTGCTATCCTGGCGCTCACCAAGACTTTCCGAGAGACGATGGCACGGCTAAAAGATTCGGACTCGCAGGAAGCGCTGGTTCGGGTTTTAAGGGAGGTTGTTGAGAGATTGTCAGGGAAGGTTACAACATCAGATGCTGAGTGACCCACTCCCCACAACAAACCCACGTTTGTCCAGGTGAGTAAAATTAACTATTCATAAATAACCGAAACCCGAGGTATGGCTTTTTAAATTTGATATAGACTTTTCCACTGAATTATGGTAGAATACTTCTCTGAAGAGGGTTCCTCCCAATTGATGAGGAGGGATATTTATGAAAGAGACAGATTTATTAGGGATTATTGAAAGAGTGCAGGCGGATGAAGAGCTGAGGAGCGCATGGGAGAAGTTGAGTGAGCCTGCCAGAGAAATGTTTAGGGAGATTGATCAAACGAAGCATATATTAATTTTATGTGGAGGGAAAAGAGTTGGATATCAGTATACTTTTAGCGCTGCAGACTTTTAGAAATGCCACCGGGGATGTGTTTACACCATTTTTTACCAAAATGAGCTACATCGGGGAAATGGAAGTTGTTCTTTCCATCATGGCAGTGATCTACTGGTGTGTAAGCAAACGCTATGGGAGTTATCTCCTGATGGGTTGGAGTGCGAACAGGATATTAAACGGTTTTCTGAAGGTGACCGCCTGTGCATATCGTCCATGGATCAGAGATCCCCGTATCGTGCCTGATCCGGAAGCTTTGAGTGCGGCAACGGGATATTCTTTTCCAAGCGGACACAGTGTAAATGCTGCGTCACTCTACGGCGGCGGGATGATCAGAAAAGAGTTTCCCAAAATACTCCGTATTTTTTTCGGACTGATCGTTGTGCTTATAGCATTCAGCCGAATCTATCTGGGTGTACATACTCCACAGGATATTATAGTGGGTGCTTTGTCGGGATTGTTGGTCATGTGGTTGATCTCCAAGCTCATGAACTGGGTAGATGCTCATCCGGAGAAGGATTGGACAGTGCTGCTGATAGGGGGCGGCATCGCTGTGGCTGTGGCGGTTTTTGCCGCATTGAAATCCTATCCCGAGGATTATGATGCTGCCGGCGAACTCCTGGTCGATGGAGCAAAGATGGCTAAGGATACCTTCAAGGCGGTCGGATGGGGTCTGGGTTATCTGATCGGATGGGTCTTGGAAAGAAGAAAGATCGGCTTCTCGACAGATGTGATGATGAAAACAAGAGCAAGCCGGCTTGTGGTCGGTCTTTTATGTCATTATGCGATCAGCCTGATACTTGTTCCTATGCTTAAAACATGGATCCCCGGGCCGGCAGGGGTAGTGGTTTCATGTTTTATACAGATGTTTTTTATCGTATTTATCTTTCCTTTGTTCATAAAGCTTTTTGAGGCACGCAAGAGTGAGTCCCGGGCTGAGGGTTGATGAGCTGACCGCCGTGAACAGCATTGACAAAATTCTGATCTTGTAGTACACTTACTGATGTGGCAAGATTCTGAAGGAATCGTGCCGATGTATTGTTATATATTGATATTTGCCGGGAAACTAAAAAAGGAGGAATCAGATGAAAAGAGTAGTTCGTTTGGCAGCAATCATGGCAGTTCTGATGATGGGGATCCTGATCAGCAGTAATGCGAGTCTGGCGAAGGATGGCATTACAACATTGAAAAAGAACAAGGTTTATAAAGCGTATGATGTTACCGGAGATGGGAAGGCAGACAAGATCAAGGTTATATCCAAGACTAAGAAGAAAAATGACATGAATACCATGAAGATCATGATCAACGGAAAGCAGGCTTTTAAGCATAAGGAATATTGCGGTACTCCTTATGTGAGCATTATTCAGCTTGAGGATGGTCAGAACATGATTTCGGTTTTTCATTCAGGTTTGAATGATTACGGAGTGAGAACGATCAATACGTATGTGGATTCTAAATGGAAAAAGATAATGAACCTGAATTCGACAAAAATCGAGGATAAATATGACGGTCCCGCGGGATCACCGATTGCTGTATCGGGTAACGCAGTTACGATTCAGTTTGGATGCCAGAGCGCGATGACCGGAATATCAAAATATTCTATGGATTATTTGTATACTGACGGGAAACTGGAGCTGCAGACACCGATCGCAGATTATGCTATTTTGAAATTGGGCAAGGGTGAACAGGATTTTAAGTATGATGAGACCATGATTGCCCGTATGGAAATGGATGTTTATAATCAGGTTGAAGAGGGACGCACAGTGGCGTTCAAGATTAAAAAAGATGATCAGGTAGTATTCCATAAGATACGGAGAATAAACGGTCGTCCATGGTATCAGGTATCGGTTGGGGAGAATACAGGCTGGCTTGAGTGCGGCGAGTTCAAATACCATGAGTATGAAGAGGGAGACGACGAATACGATGGATCCAGTGAATACTTCCATAACGCCGCTTTCGCAGGATGATAGTTGTTCTGTCGTAGACAGAACTTCCCTGATTAATCTTAGCTAAGATAGAGTAGATTTGATCTTGATCAACATCCGACTAATCTGGAATTCTATTCCATTTTGGTCGGGTGTTTTCGTTGTATAAGCATAATTCAAGGGAGATGAGTCATCATGGATGAAAAATTTGATATTCAGGAATACATGACGCGCGGCGTGGAGCGTGTGGTTTCCGATGCGTTGAAGGCTACTCTTAAGGATCCAAGAGAGAGTGCATTCATGGTAAAGTTTGCTGCCGCCAGCCGCGCAGCCTCCAAAAAGAGACGAAAGGCGGAGGACAGGGGCGAGCATATCCCACCGTTTCTCATAGCCAGCATCACCAGCAAGTGCAATCTTCACTGCGCAGGCTGCTATTCGAGATGCAACCACGCTACAGTTGATGCCGAGCCGGTGGCACAGCTTACGGCTGACGAGTGGGCGGGTATCTTTGCCGAGGCGGATGATCTGGGCATAAGCTTTATCCTGCTTGCAGGCGGGGAGCCGATGCTAAGACGCGATGTCATCGAAGCCGCAGCGGAGAGACCGCATATCCTGTTTCCGATCTTTACTAACGGAACATTTATAAATGAGAGGTATCTCGAACTTTTTGATAAAAACAGAAACCTGATACCGGTCATCAGCATCGAAGGAGAGAAGGAGATCACGGATACGAGGCGCGGAGAGGGCATCTACGACAAGCTGATCACCAATATGGATGAGCTGCATAACAGGGGTCTTATCTTTGGCGCTTCCATCACTGTGACTACAGAGAATATAAAAGAGGTCACGTCAGAAGTATTTCTCAAAGAGTTGTCTGACCGCGGATGTAAAGCGGTGATCTTCGTCGAGTTCGTCCCTGTGACGGATGAAAGCGCGGAGCTTGCGCCGGGCGATGAGGAGAGGGAGTATCTCGCATCGGAGATCGGCAGACTTCGCAAGGAGCACCCGGAGATGGTCTATATATCCTTCCCCGGTGATGAGAAAAACTCCGGAGGCTGTGTGGCTGCCGGCAGAGGATTTTTCCATATAAACTCACACGGAGGAGCCGAGCCGTGTCCGTTCTCGCCGTACTCGGATGTGAATATCAAAAACACATCACTTAAGGATGCGCTTCATTCGCCGCTGTTTATGGCGCTGAGAAGCGGGGATATTCTGAAGGACGATCACGACGGTGGTTGTGTACTGTATGAAAAAAGGGAGCTTGTGGAAGAGTTGTTATCCAAGAATTCAGAACGCATAGCTTGACAAAAAACGCATAAAAGTATATACTTCAACCTTGTTTATTAGATTAAACGGCCACGTCAGCCTACTGACACCATCATGAATATAATTGGCCGTTTAATCACTGCGTTTGAAGTGAAGAAAAATACATGGATGCAGACGATAACAGTGTAGGATGTCCGGCTGAGAGAAAACGATCATGATAAAGTATAACATGTATTCACTTACGAGTGATTCGATAGATGAGATAGTATCAAGGATAGCAGACTATATGGAGAAGCTCGGGGAGAAAAGTGCGGATATCTCCAGAGTGAGGCTGACCGTCGAGGAGCTGCTGATCAGGATATCAGAGCATACCGATTCCGGGATAAGGGTTCGGATCGGCTTTGGAAAGAGCTTCAGAAGGCATGTATTAAATATCTCTTTTACGGGTGAGCCATACGATCCGACAGATACCGATGACGATGAGTGGAGCAGCCGCATCCTGAAAAATATCGGTATGTCGCCGGCATGGATATATCACGGAAAGACCAACAGAGTGTCACTGCTCCTTAAGGAGAGATCAAAGATGAGTTCCCTGACCGGTATCATCATCGCTTTGATAGCTTCGGTGATACTCGGTGCCTGCGGGAGATTTATCCCGGAGGAGATAAAGACTGATATAGCGGAGCTGCTGCTGGATCCCGCCTCGTCTGCGTTTTTGGGTCTTTTGAAGACCTTTGCGGGATTTATGATAGCTTTTACCGTATGTAGCGGTATACTCGGTATGGGGAGTACGGATTCGCTCAGAAAGACCGGAAAGAGAGTGATCCTAAGATATATAATCATGGCATTTTTCTTTTCGATATCCACGACGCTGCTTGCCCTGCCGTTTTTTGATCCGGATATGACGGTATCATCAAGCTTTTCCGCTTCTCATCTTAAACAGATATCGGAGATGATATTTGATATCCTGCCAAAGGATCCGATCACTCCGTTTATGAGCGGAAACTCCATGCAGATCATCGTGATAGCGACGCTGATCGGTATCGTGCTGCTGTCACTCGGAGAGAGATCGCACCGTGTCAGTGCCGCAGTCGATGAAGGCACTGCAGTCATCCAGAGAGCGACCGGAGCGGTGTGTATGCTGATCCCGTTTTTTGTTTTTACGGAGCTCACGTCGATGATTTGGAGGGGAGAGTCGTCATTACTGTTGAGCCTGTGGAAGCCTCTATGTATTGGCATCGCCCTGATGATCATATACAGCACTATATTTTTATTGGTCGCATCCCGGAATACGAAGAGATCACCCGCCGAGCTAATAAGGATAGTTCTTCCGTCATTCATGATAGGTCTTACTACGGCGTCGAGTGTGGCAACGTTATCCACAAGTATGGAGATATGCGAGAAGAAGCTTGGTATAAATAAAGCATTCCTGAACTTCGCCTATCCTATCGGAAACGTCACATGCAAATACAGTACGCTGTCATTTGTTTGTATCATGTGTGTCAGTCTCGCGTCGGTCTATGATGTGGGTATTACGATCCCGTGGATCATCATGGCGGTATTTATGTCTACCCTGCTCGTGTTTGCCGTGGCTCCCCTGCCCGGCACGGTGATGACCATCTATACCATACTGATAGCGCAGCTCGGGATCCCCGAGGAGGGTATCCTGATCGCAGTAACATTTGATCTGCTGGTAGATTATATCGGAGCCGGATTCAACGCCGTGTTTTTGATGCTCGGGATGACATCAATCGCGAAGAAGGGGTGAGGGGCATCTGTTTATTTGTGGCTGACCCGTCTATGCTTTTCTCGTACTTCCAAACAGATTCATCTTCTCTTCGACTACTTTCCGGAAACACGGGTGTGATGTCGATGCAGATATGACCGACTGCGATGGCTTTTTTCTTCATGTTTCTAAAATGAAATGAACAGTTCGATGTTGTTAAATAATGCTTCATGCGTTTTGTGTCTTGACATAATCTCTTCTTTATTATATAATTTTGTTTTGATGTTTACATGCATCGGAATGGAGGAAGAGACGTGAAATATCATATTGCAGTGATACCGGGAGACGGGATAGGACCGGAGATCGTTCGTGAGGCGAAGAAGGTTCTTGATAAGATAGGAGGGATTTACGGACACGAATTTGAGTACGAGGAGCTCTATATGGGTGGATGCTCGATCGATAAGTTCGGAGATCCGTTGACAGATGAGACTTTGGAGCGTGCAAAGGCTGCCGATGCCGTGCTTTTGGGAGCGGTCGGTGGAAGAGTGGGAGTTGACAGTTGGTATGAGCTCCCGCCGGAGAAGAGGCCTGAGGCAGGACTTCTGAAGATCAGAAAGGGATTGGGGCTTTTTTGCAACCTTCGTCCGGCTATCCTTTTTGAAGAGCTCGCAGGTGCGTGCCCGCTGAAGGATGACCGTTCACAAGGCGGTTTTGATTATGTGATAGTCAGAGAGCTTACCGGAGGACTTTACTTCGGTGATAGGTATACAAAGGAAGTAAACGGTGAGATGACTGCCGCTGACACCTGTATCTATTCCGAGTCGGAGATACGCAGGATCGCCAAAAAGGCATTTGAGATCGCAGGCAAGAGAAATAAAAAGGTCTGCAGCGTGGATAAGGCGAACGTACTCGATACGTCACGTCTTTGGAGAAAGGTCATCCATGATATGGAGAAGGATTATCCCGACATCGAGCTTTCGGATATGCTGGTTGATGCCTGCGCTATGGAGCTTGTCTCTGATCCGAAGCAGTTTGATGTCGTAGTTACTGAGAACATGTTTGGTGATATCCTTTCTGATGAGGCATCGATGACTACCGGTTCACTCGGTATGCTTCCGTCAGCATCGCTGGCAGAGGGCACATTTGGATTGTATGAGCCGAGCCACGGATCAGCGCCGGATATCGCAGGACAGGACAAGGCGAACCCGATCGCTACTATCCTTTCTGTAGCCATGATGCTACGCTATTCATTTGATCTTCAAGCTGAAGCGGACGCTATTGAGGCTGCCGTTAAGAAAGTATTGAAAGCCGGTTTTAGGACATGCGATATCTTTAGTGAAGGCATGAAGCAGGTAGGATGTATAGAGATGGGAGACAGAATTTGCGCAGAGATTTAGTATATGTATTCTCGTGAGGGATGTGTCGCGAACGTCGTTGCGCAGCGTGTGTATTATACACGCGCACAACGCGACGTTCGGGAAAAAAGCGCAAGCGCGCCCGAACAGAATACATATACAAATCTCGGACGTAGTATAGGAGGTAATCATATGAACAGTGATTCAGTAAAGAAGGGTATGGCCACCGCACCTCAGCGGTCACTTTTTAACGCACTCGGCATGACCAAGGAGGAGCTTGAACGTCCGCTTGTCGGCATCGTCAGCTCATACAACGAGATCGTGCCGGGACATATGAATATTGACAAGATAGTAGAAGCAGTAAAGCAGGGGGTTGCCATGGCAGGCGGAACCCCGATCGTTTTCCCGGCCATCGCCGTATGTGACGGTATCGCCATGGGACACGTTGGCATGAAGTATTCACTCGTGACCAGAGACCTCATCGCCGACTCTACCGAGTGTATGGCGAGAGCGCACGCTTTTGACGCGCTGGTGATGGTACCGAACTGTGATAAAAATGTTCCGGGACTCCTTATGGCTGCAGCGAGAGTAAACGTTCCCACCGTATTTGTCAGCGGTGGACCGATGTTGGCAGGTCATGTACAGGGCAAGCGCACATCTCTGTCCTCAATGTTTGAGGCAGTAGGTGCACACGCAGCCGGAAAGATGACCGAGGAGCAGGTGGACGATTTTGTGCAGCATGCATGTCCTACATGCGGTTCCTGTTCAGGTATGTATACGGCGAACTCCATGAACTGCCTGACCGAGGCGATAGGCATGGGACTTCGCGGAAACGGAACTATCCCTGCAGTTTACTCTGATCGTATCAAGCTTGCTAAGCATGCGGGTATGGCAGTTATGGATATGTATAATAAAAATATTCGCCCGAGAGATATCATGACAGAAAAGGCATTCCAGAATGCCATGACGGTTGATATGGCACTTGGATGCTCGACCAACACCATGCTTCATCTTCCTGCGATAGCACATGAGGCAGGTGTCAACTTGAATCTTGATATCGCAAACGATATCAGTGCAAAGACTCCGAACCTCTGTCATCTGGCTCCTGCAGGACATACTTATATGGAGCAGTTAAACGAGGCAGGCGGTGTCTATGCCGTGATGAACGAGCTTGATAAAAAAGGACTGTTAAACACCGACTGTATGACAGTTACAGGAAAGACAGTCAAGGAAAATATAGCAAATGCCGTAAACCTTGATCCCGAGGTCATCAGACCGATCGACAATCCGTATTCGGAGACGGGCGGTATCGCGGTTCTCAAGGGTAATATCGCTCCGGACGGCGGCGTTGTAAAACGTTCAGCAGTTGTTCCCGAGATGATGGTTCACGAGGGACCGGCAAGAGTGTTTGATTGCGAGGAAGATGCCATAGCTGCTATCAAGGGCGGCAAGATCGTAGAGGGTGATGTAGTAGTTATCCGCTACGAAGGACCGAAGGGCGGTCCGGGCATGAGAGAGATGCTCAATCCGACATCAGCCATCGCCGGTATGGGACTCGGAAGCTCAGTGGCCTTGATCACAGACGGACGTTTCTCGGGTGCAAGCCGTGGTGCTTCCATCGGGCATATTTCTCCGGAAGCTGCTGTGGGCGGACCGATCGCTCTTATTGAGGAGGGTGATATCATCGCTATAGATATCCCTGCCAACACGCTGAATGTCAAGGTTTCCGATGAAGAACTCGAGAAGAGAAAGGCAGCCTGGACACCGAAAGAGCCGAGAGTGAAGGACGGCTACCTGGCACGTTATGCAAATATGGTCACATCAGGCAGTAACGGTGCTATCTTAAAGTGATCAGGAAGGATGCAAAGTTGCGGGAGCATTTTTCTATGATAAAAAGAGGGTGAATATAAATGCAACTAAATGGATCAGAGATCGTCATAGAGTGCCTGCTCGAGCAGGGTGTGGACACGGTGTTCGGATATCCCGGCGGTGCCATACTGAATATCTATGATGAATTGTACAGATATAAGGATCAGATAAGACATGTGCTCACATCTCATGAACAGGGTGCGGCACATGCGGCTGACGGATACGCCAGGGCGACCGGCAAGGTCGGTGTCTGTATGGCGACGTCGGGACCGGGAGCTATGAATCTGGTAACCGGGATAGGAACGGCATATATGGATTCCGTTCCGATGGTAGCGATCACTGCAAATGTTACACTGAATCTACTTGGAAAAGACTCATTTCAGGAGGTCGATATAGCAGGCATCACGATGCCGATCACGAAGCACAGCTTTATAGTGAAGGACATCACTCAGCTGGCTGACTGTGTGAGACGGGCATTCACCATAGCAAAGACCGGCAGACCGGGGCCTGTGCTTGTGGATATTACCAAGGATGTTACTGCGGCTCGTACGGAGTTTACTCCCATGAAACCCGCAGAGATAGAGAGAAAGTCCGAAAGCATCAACGATGAGGACATCGACAAGGCTATCGATATGATCAGGTCTTCCAAAAAGCCCATGATCTTTGTCGGTGGGGGAGCGGTGATATCGGAGGCTGATGAGGAACTAAAGACCTTCGTGAAAAAGGTAGATGCACCTGTAACGGATTCTCTGATGGGCAAGGGCGCATTTGACGGGACGGAGCCGTACTACACAGGCATGCTCGGTATGCACGGCACAAAGACGGCGAACTTGAGCGTCAGTGAGTGTGATCTGTTGATAGCACTGGGAACCAGATTTTCGGATCGAGTGCTGGGAGATTCATCTAAGTTTGCCTTTGGAGCGCAGAAACTGCAGATCGATATCGATGAGGTGGAGATCGGGAAAAATGTCCAGGTCGACCATGCGATCCTGGGAGACCTGAAGGTCGCTCTTTCCAAGATAAATGATAAGCTCGAGAACCAGTATCATAAAGAGTGGATGGATAAGGTAATGGCGAGGAAGGAAGCTCTTCCGATGACCTACAATCCCGAGGGCCTTACAGGTCCGTATGTAGTAGAAAGATTCTCAGAGATCCTCGGCGGAGATGCGATCATAACGACGGATGTCGGACAGCATCAGATGTGGGCGGCGCAGTATTATAAATACCAAAAGCCCAGACATTTTCTCACATCCGGTGGTATGGGTACCATGGGATACGGTCTCGGAGCCTGTATCGGAGCAAAGGTAGGCTGCCCCGACTCTGTGGTGGTCAACTTTGCGGGAGATGGTTGTTTTCGTATGAATATG
>JAFSTZ010000420.1 GCA_017445525.1 Eubacterium sp. | reverse complement strand
GAATACAGTGAGAACAACGAGATCAAGTTTTATTATCAGGCTGCAGGAGAGGATGCTTCTGAGATTACCGAGGAGGAGTATCGTGAGATCGGCAGCCGTACAGTCAGCGCCGAGAAGACGATCAGCAAAGCTAAGCTGATAAAGAAACTGAAGAAGCTGAACTGATGTTGTTGCGAGGATACCGCAGACCGCTGAAGTCACAGGTTATCTCCATATGGGGTGATAGCCGTGAACAGTGGCGATAGTGATGATCAACTTTGAAAAGCCCTTGCGTAAGCGAGGGCTTTTTGATATAATGAAAAAAACTTAAGAATAATTGCGACGCACCGAAAACGTTTATCGGTTATATGGGTGAAGGGATTTTCCTACATAAAAGGAGGTTGCGTATGAATAACACTGATTTCCTGGAAAAAATGGATCTTGTCGACCTGGACATGGTAGAGCATGCTGCGGAAAAGCCACTTAAAAAGCATGTGCGGTGGACATATTATGCATCGATGGCAGCCTGTTTCGGAGTGTTTGTGATGTGCGGAGTTATCTTTGCGTTGAGTGATAAGATAGCCAACACGTCAGGTGAAGTGGCCGAAGGAGTGGCATCCATGATCGGCTCGACATCGATGATTTGGATACTTATCGGTATCATCGCACTTGCGGTCGCTGTTATCATAGCGATCATTATCATAAAAAAACGCAATGCCTCCGGCGATAATTGACAGTGATCGTCGATTATGTTATGATACAAAGGCATATCATCATACGGAGGTGCGTAGTGGAAGACGAAGAGATCGTGGAACTTTTCCTTGCCAGAGAGGAAGAGGCGATCAGTATCACACAAGAGAAATACGGCAGACAGCTTATCGGTCTTTCCATGAAAGTTGTTGATGATCACGGCACTGCGGAGGAATGCGTAAACGAGTCATACCTAAAGACTTGGAACAGTATACCGCCGCACGAGCCGAGGACGTATTTTTTTGCATTTTTAGCAAAGATCGTCCGTGGACTGTCGCTGGATCATTATAAAAAGATGAGAACTCAGAAAAGACAGAGCCATATGGTGATGTTATCTGACGAGTTGGATTTATTTGTGTCCGCACCTGACAGTACGGAGAGGGTGATCGATGATATGGTGCTCTCTGATTCTTTAAACGGATTTTTGCGAAGCCAGCCAGAGGAAAAACGTGATATTTTTATCCGAAGGTACTGGTTTTTTGATGATATAAATGATATCTCAAAGCGTTTTGGGTATTCACCGAGCAAGATCAAATCGATGATGATGCGCATGAGAAATCAGTTAAAGGAACGTCTCGAGGCAGACGGTGTCTTATAATCAGTCTGTTTTCATCGGGTTTGAGCGACTTTATCCTCAGGGAGCTTGAGCTCGATATTTTTTTCTATAAAAATGCAACGTCACGCATATAAATGTCGGTTAATATGATAGAGGCGTGTAAATGAGTGCCGGTAACAAGTACGGAATATAAAAGGCATCACCGGAAGACAGAAAGGAGCGGGCCATGAGCAGAGAGAAAAAACACATCATAATGCGCTTTGCGATATTTGCACCTATGCTGATCGCCATGGCTATCATCATCAGACCGATAACTGCAGGTGCATGGACCTGGTATAAGCCATGGACCTGGCCTATCGTAGAAAGGGCTTACTACACTGTAAAAGATATATTTATAGATCCAAGTGAGGAGTGCCCGCCGGATGACCAGCTGATGGCACGAGTGATGGTCGATGGTGAAGAGGGATCCAGAGATTTCTACTCACAGACAGCCATCGCCTGGAACTATGCGGTAGCGAGAGCGGTCACAGGCAAGAAGGTCATCGTCAAGCTCGAGGCTTCCTGGAGAGGCAGAGACAGGGCCATGCGTACACAGTATCCTTCACCCGTAGAGGGCGGGAGCGGTCCTGACAGAGCATGGCTGATACTCCATAAGTACGATATGGGAGCGGATATGCGCTACAAAGATATCCCATATCTGAACTCAACCAGCAAGGATTACGTAGATGCTTTTCAGGATGGCGGCATCCTGGTTCCGGAGGGATGCGACATAACGATCGATCTGAACGGACAGACCATCAACAGAAAAGCGGACTTTGAGTATATCGATGATGGTGAAGTTATACATGTGAAAAAGGGAGCAAAGCTCACTATCGTTGACTCTGATCCGGATAAATATAACGAAGGAAACAGTTACAGGGGTGGCTACATACAGGGAGGCAGTTCGACAAACGGAGCCGGTGCCATCCAGATAAAGAACGGAGCGAAGGTATATATAGAAGGGGGCACATTTTTCCGGAACTCCTCTTCTGACCACGGAGGGGCGATCAAGATCGACGGCGAGGATGCCGAACTCCATATAGACGGTACCACGTTTGTAGGCAACTGTTCCAGAACCGCTGTCATCAAGAGCAATTACGGTGGTGCGATCGCCGGGTTCAGTTCTACCATAGATATCCGAAATACGGTCTTCGAGAAGAACATAGCGGATGATCGGGGCGGAGCTGTATACTATGATTCAGGCAAGCTGAACATGATCAATTGCGAGTTTACAGGTAACAGTACTGAGGGAGACGGTGGAGCGCTGTATCTTGGCAGCAGCAGAGACGATCCGCGTATGCTGATAAATAAGATCGCCTGCTCCTATAACAAAGCTGATGAAGGCGGCGCGATATACTTCAACACCGATGGAGCAGCAGATGTTTTTGACTCTCGTATCATATACGGCACTGCATATCGAGGCGGTGGGATTTATGTAAATAAAAAGGGTGTCTGCCTGATCAACTCGAAGGTAACAGACAACGTTGCCACGGATAAGGCCGGTGGTATCTATGTGGATTCCATAGCGGATCTGAATCTGGCCGGAGAGGTATGTGTTGAAGAAAATACAGCGACGATCGATCATAGCGTCCGTAAAAGCAATGTAGTCCTGCAGGATGGAAATGCATCAAGGGCTATCATCAACAACGGCGGACTCACGGAGGGTTCCCGTATCGGGGTTTCTTCAACAAAAAGCAAACTGGATAACATTCCGGTATGCAGCAACTTATCGGACTTTGCTACCAAGTACTTTATCAGTGATGAGTCGGGCTACAGACTGGCTATAAGGGACGGTCAGTATGAGACAGGCTCCTATGTCGCATCGATGACCGGCGGCAACATGGTGATCCTTATAGTGCTGTTATCCGTAGTTGCGGTAGCGGGCATCGTGCTGACAGTTTTTGTGATCAGGAGAAGAAAAGCGAAAAATGATATCCGGTGATCAGTTATGATCCGGCAGTGAACAGTAGCAGATAAATATAAAGGGAGGCATGAGCGTATGGGAAAGACATCGAAGTTAGCAGTTATAACACTATCATGTATGCTGATGATCCTTCTGTCGGGAGTTGGCGTCAGGGCGGCTGAGGAGGATCTCACAGCTTCGACCTATATCAGTGACATCTCTGTGGTGAGTGTTTCGGATGGACTTACGGATATATCTGATGGGATAAAGGTTCTTCCGGACCGTATCGGTTCATCGCTGATCAGTTATACTACGACTGACAGTAAGAGTAATGCCCTGAAAAATATCATCCTGTCGGCATCGGGTTCGGCACCGGTGACAGAGGACGGAGCAACATATGAGCAGCTTTGCAGCATAGCCGGGATGACGCTCTACGGGACGAGAGACGGATCGGCAGGCGAGGGTATAGTGGCTCTGACACTGACCGACAGACCACTGATCGGAGACGGCACGCATACGGTTAGAAATGAGAGTGGGGAGGCTGTTGAGCTCGACGGTCTGTATCTGGCTACAGTGAGCGCCGGTCAGACGGGAGCATATATAAGCGAGCTTGCTCTCGTAAAGGGCGGCAGTGAGAACGGTGCGATCAAAAAAGCCGCAGATCAGGGTTTTGATTACTACAAGCTGATCAGTGATGAGGATGGCAAG
>JAFSTZ010000419.1 GCA_017445525.1 Eubacterium sp. | reverse complement strand
CTCCTCCGGAAGGTACCCCTTGCTTATCTTATTGTGATCTATGGGCTTGCCGTCCATCAGTATCTCACCTGAATCAGCACCAAATACATCCATAAGTATGCGGATGATAGTTGTCTTTCCTGCTCCGTTTCTTCCCAAAAGACCGAGCGCCTGTCCGCTCTCTACGGAAAAATCTATGCCTTTTAAGACATGTTTGGTTCCGTAGCTTTTGTTAAGATCTTTTACTTCGAGTTTCATCCGATAAACCTCCTTGATTGGTTTAATGTTATGCAGTATTATAACAAACTAGCCCTAATGTGTCAATATTTTGTAGTTTCAGACCTTCCTCGTCACAACTACTGCCGTGAATGAACCATCATCTGACGTCGCATAGATCTCGCCGTCCATCTTTTTCATGAGCTCCCTGCTGATATAGAGGCCGAGGCCTGAGCCCTTCTTCTCACCGACATTGCTGCCGCGATAAAACGAGTCAAATATATGCAGCATCTCGTCCTCCTTCGGGCCGGCGCCGGAGCTCTCTATGTGGATCAGCCGGGCATCTTCTTCCTCTGAAAATGAGATTTTTACTTCATTACCATCGCCGTATTTGATGGCATTTTCAAGCAGGTTTTGTAGGACCTCTATCAGGCGATCCTTATCACCTTTTAAGAGTATATTGCTGTAACTATCGATGGAAAACTCGGTATGAAGGCCGGCGAATCTTTCCGTATAATAACTGCTTATCTCTGATATAACTTCATCGAGATAATACTCTCCGTCCTTCACCTCTATAGCGAGGAAATCCTCACGGGAAGCGGCAGTGATCTCGTCTATATAGCGATGCAGTTCCTCTGCATTTTTCCTGATACCGTCGTAAGCCTGCTTCTGTTTATCCGGTGTATCATAAAGACCGGAGGACAGCGCCTTTTCATAGAGCTCTATGGCAGACAGCGGAGTCTTGATATCGTGGGAAAGAGAGAGCATAAGAGTCTTGCGTTCCTTCTGATATTCTTTCTCCCGCTCGCGTCCGGCTTCCAGCTGCTCGCGGAGCATATCAAGTCCCCACAGGAATCTTCCGAACACCTTACTTTTCTCCTCATGAAGCGGCCTGGTGAGATTGCCCCTGGCGAGATCGACAGCCATCTTCTCCATGGCAGCGAAGGGACGCATGACTTTGATATAGATCAGAATAAATGTAACGATCGTTATGATAAGCATGATGCCAAAGCTGATATTTATATATATCAGCGTGTTGTCTGAACTGTCGGTAGTGTATTCTATGCGATACAGTTCTCCGTTTACCTGCTCTACAACGTAGGGATTGCTTGTATGATCATCGGGATCATAGAGAGAGACCGAGAGAATGTGGGGATATTTATCTGTATTGGGGCTGGTTGATGATGACTGCATATCATCAACCAGTCTTTTGATCTCAACCAGATGGTTTTTATCAGTATTATTATTTGTAGAAATAACGATATAATTGCTTACTGCGATCAATAATATTTCTACTGCAATTATTATGATAAATATACGTTTGATATTATCACCTCCGGTTGCAGATTATAATGCTTATTTTTCTGATAATTCACTCGTACCGATAACCCACACCCCACACCGTAACTATATGCTCCGGCTTTTTGGGATCTGCTTCGATCTTTTTGCGCAGGCTGTTTACGTGTACATTCAGCGTCTGTGGTTCTGACTCCGAATCGCTGCCCCAGATCGTGTTAAAGAGATATTCCTTTTTCATGGTTGTTCCCTTGTTCTCGATCAGAAGCCTCAACAGTTCAAACTCTTTGCCGGTCGTCGGAATGTCCTTTCCATCGACCTGTAGAGTTTGCTTAGCTGTGTTTAGTATCAGGTTTCCCTCACGCATTTCTTCAACCTCATACTTACGGCGAAAGATGCCTTTTATTTTTGCAAGTAAAATATCTATGTCATAAGGCTTTTCTATATAGTCGTCAGCACCCAGTTCAAGACCGCGCAGCTGATCGGATTTGTCAGTTCTGGCACTCGCTATGATAATGGGAGTATTTGCTTTTTCCCTTATCTTTGAACATACCTGAAAGCCGTCAACGCCGGGGAGATTTATATCCAGTACTACCAGCTTCGCACCGTACATCTCAAAAATCTTCAGCGCCTTTTCCCCGTTTTCTGCGATGCTGACTACGTAGCCCTCCCGCTCGAGAAAGTCGTTTAGAAGTGTTGCTATTTCTTTATGATCTTCTACTATCAATATGTCGAGCATATTTTTCTCCTTTTTATTCTCCTGAATAAAAACTTGTCTTCAGTTCTCTCACTTACATATACACCATGTAACATGACTGCCACTTTTGTAACACTTATTGATACCACATCAACCAACATAGAAGTTGCCTTCCGAGTGCTGTATTTTAGTGTTATTTTTATTCTCTCTCGAGAAGAAAAATGCCATGGAGATCGGGCCGATCCTTCCGAGATACATCGCAAGAATGATAATCAGTCTGCCCCACAGATCCAGCGTCGGTGTGATGTTTCTGGACAGGCCTACGGTTCCGAGCGCACTCACGGCCTCGTACGCAGCATCAGTTAATGCAATCCCTCTTGATGACAAAAGAATTACTATGATAAATAAAGTCAGCGCACTCACCAACACGATAGCCGCTGCTTTTTTCATCATCTCGGATGATATCCTCTTATGGAATACGACATTCTCACGTTTGCCTCTGATATAGGAGAAAGCATTCATAAAGAATAAAAATGCTGTCACGGTCTTGATACCACCGGCAGTTCCGACCGGAGATCCTCCTATAAACATCAACACCCCGCCGATAACGCAGGACGTCTCAGTAAGTCCTGCCTGTGGAATGGAAGCAAACCCGGCTGTCCTATATGTGACTGACTGAAAAAGACTGTTAAATATCTTCTGCGGAAAGGGCATATTTCCGATGGTTGCAGGATTGTCGTACTCGACGATGAAGAAGCTGATCATACCAAACAATATCATAAATACAGTTACTATGATTACCAGCTTGCTGTGCTCCGACAGATGTGAGATGATTCCGGATATATGGTAACGCTCCCTGATCCCGGTGCGTATAGTATCGACTATATCAAACCATACTACGAAGCCGAGACCACCCATGATGATAAGCACCATAGTAACGATCATAACCAAAGATGAATCACGCATACTTATCATACTGTCCGAGCCGGCCACATCCATACCCGCATTGCAAAACGCTGAAACAGACTGAAAAACAGAAGTCCATATACCTCTTCCGACACCCATCTGAGGTATAAAATGGATAGAGAAAAGAAGCGCTCCGACTCCCTCTGTCAAAAACACTCCTTTGAAAATACGCTTGAGAAATATCAAGACTTCTTTATTCTTATCAATATTAAGTGAATCTCTCAGAAGTATACGGTCTCCGAGAGAGAACTTCCTCCTGGTCATCACCATGATCATGGATCCGACTGCGACCACTCCGAGTCCGCCGATCTGTACAAGTATAAGTATCACTGCCTGTCCGAAGGGACTCCAGTAGGTGCAAGTGTCCACGACAGTCAGACCGGTGACGCAGACAGAAGTTGTTGATGTAAACAGAGCCGTCACTCCGCCTGAGGATTCACCGGTTACTGCCGCTGCCGGAAGCATGAGCAACAGCATCCCGACTATGATTACTAAAAGAAAACTGACCGGTATAAGCTGGACCGGCGATATACGAAACTTTCTCTCTTTCACAAT
>JAFSTZ010000418.1 GCA_017445525.1 Eubacterium sp. | reverse complement strand
CCGATGGATATGACGAGAGCATGAACGACAGATATAAAAGAGCACAGGCACAGATAGAGTCTGAACAGAAGAATGCGGCAGAGAACGCAGTCTGACAGCGGCTCTGGTAAAAAAGCCATGAACCCCGCCCGGCGAGGTGCCGGACAGCCTTAGATCACAGCTATCCGGCGATCATCGACTATTAAAAAAAAAGGCCTTCCGTGAGATCACGGAAGGTCTTTTTTTACTATTCATGCCTGTTACATCACGACTCAAAAATCCCGCATGTCGCCATGCTCTGATGTTTACTTTTAATAGTTATACCTCTTCTTATACTTCTTAAAGAACCCGAATGACATCAATGTCGCTAACAGCTCAGAGAATACAACTGAGTACCAAACGCCGTAGAAGGCTGCCTCATAGCTCGATCCGAACAAATAAAAGAAGACGACCGGTACGATGATGATCGTTGCCATGTTGAACACAAGCGTCCTTACGATGGAGATGACTCCTGATATCTTGCCGTTGTTAAATGCGGTAAACAGTCCTGACGCATATGTCGGAATCCCCTTAAATACAAAGGACAATGTAAATATCGTGAGACCATCGACCGTAATCTGCATAAGCATCTCGTCTCCGTGCGAGAAAGCACTTGCCAGCGGATGCGACAAACACTCGATTATGATGGTCGAGACGATACTGAAAATGACCACAAGAGTGAGGCTCTTCTTGTGCAGATTCTTGAGGTTGTCTGTGTTGCCGGCTCCGTAGTTATAGGAGATGATCGGTGCAACACCTATCACGAACCCTGAAGCGATGGCTACAAAGACGGTATTGACATAACCCACCGTACCAAAGGCAGCCACTCCCATATCACCGATCATATAGAGAAACAGACTGTTGTATACCATGTTGATGATAGAACCCGAGATGTTTGTAAAAAACTCGGACGATCCGTTTCCCATCGCCTTTAACAGGGCTTTTCCCTGTGCCAAAGGCTTTCCGAGGCGAAGAAGACTCTTGTTCTTACACAGGAAATAGATAAGAGGAACGAGTCCGCCAAGTACGAGACCACCCGCTGTTGCGGCAGCAGCACCACGGATCGCATTAACCGATACATCAGCGGAATTCTTTGCAACGATCCCGACCAGAACGAAGTCACCTACCGTATTGGTAATACCGGCAAGGACAGTGAAGACAAGCCCGAGTCCCGGTTTCTTCGCCGTAGCCAGAAAGCTCTGGAAGTAGAACTGAAGCATAAATAGCGTGATCGCCGGAATGATGATGTGACTGTACTCGACACAGTACATCATCATCTCACTGCCCTGTTCCACACCGAGCAGACCAAGTAACGGTTCAATGGTAAACCACAGGATCAATGAGAAAGTAACACCGATCGCTATCAGAACATAGGTGAGATACGAAAAGATACCCTTCGCCTTTTCGCTGTCTCCCTCTCCGAGGATCTTGGCTACCAGAGCGGTTCCTCCGGTTCCGAACATAAAACCGATCGCCGCTACGATCATAAAAATAGGCGATGCCTGATTGACAGCCGCAAAAGCCGTCGTCCCGCCGACATTGGATACGAATATACCATCGACGATCGAGTAAAGCGACGCAAGCAGCACCGCAAAGATTGTCGGCAGCGTATACTTAAACAACTTGCCGACCGTAAAGTGTTGGGTAAAAGCTACATTTTCTTCCATAATTATCCTCCCTAACATGAAAGTATTTATTTACAGTATCATGATTCAAGATAAGGCTTGATCTGTGATACCATATTCTCTACACCCTCAAACAGGCTGCTCTTCATGGTGCCGAGCTCACTTGCCTGTCTGATGTGATCTTTCAGAGTCTGATACTGACCCTCTATACGCTCAAACTCCCTGTCGGCTTCATTTATATCGCGCTCAGCCTCCAGAGCAGCATCCTTGATCTCGTGCTGTACCTCGTCGGCAGCGTTTGCCGCATCGATGATCTGGTCAAATGTGGCATGTGTCTCATCCACGCCCTTGACGTTCTGATCAAGTACCTCCTCTGATCTGGAGATACTCTGATCCAGTACCTCGTTGCCCTTCTGGACTTCTCTGAGGTTCTCCTCGACCGTGCTTACAAGCTGCTTGATCTCCTCAGCGAGGTTTTTGACCTCCTCGGCAACTACCGCAAAGCCCTTGCCCTGCTCACCGGCTCTCGCGGCCTCTATGGATGCATTGAGGGCGAGCATGTTGGTCTGGTTCGCTATGGCGGTTATCTGATTCATGCTCTCTGCTATGGCGTCCACGGACTCTCTGAAATTTTTGAAGCCCGCCTCTATATCGGAGAAGCTGTTTCTGACATCCTGCGAGCTGTCACGAAGCCTGTCGACCTTGCTCTGTGCCTCCTCTACGGACTCTCCGATCCTTTTCTTGACTTCATCAAAATCCTCAGCCGACTTGCCGACTGCCTCAAAAACGGTACTGAACGACCCGATGGTCTCCCTAAGTACCGAGTTCTCCTCAAGTATCTCGTCGAATGATACCTCTACCTCATGCAGCTCCTGAAGTGACTCGACCTCCTTGGATACCATCTGCTTCTGGTAATCCTGTATACCCTTTACTATATAATATACCGGATAGTAGTCCTTCTTTTTTTCAACCTGTGCAGGCATGTCTGCCTGAGCATTTTTCTTTTTATTAAACATATGATCATATACCTCCGTTTACTCAAATACGACACAAGTCATGGTCTGGTTGACAAATTGATCGTTGTTATGCTCACCAAAGCCTACAAGTCCGCAGTGAGAGCCGAGAGCTCCCATCTGGTTCAGATAATCAGAGGTCATATGATTGTTTTCAAACACCAAATATCTGAATACGCAGTTGACCGAGTATACCGCCGACACCTTGGAGAAATCCGACCTTATCCTGTTTATGGTATCCTGCACTATCTCCTTCAGATCCCTGAGATCGAGGAGCGTCAGCACGTCGGAGTCGTTCACCTGTCTGAAGCAGCAGAGCCCCTCTCCCGATACCTCCTTCAGGGAAATGATGCACATGTCCTCTCCGATCATCTTTCCGAAGGGATTTTTAAACGTCTGCTCGGCTATGGCGCTCTCAGGGATACCGAGAGTCTCCATATATACTCTCTTGGCTGATTTACCGTTCAGCTTGCCGACATAATACCTCGATCTGTCGGTATCCGATGCGATAAATCTGAACTCATCCATAGGTCTGTACATATTCTCCTTATATACCTTGACCTTGCCGCTGCCGTTCTTCACAAACGCATATACGTCAGCATCATCGTATATCTGACCGTTGGCACATACCTTGCCGCCGTCTCCGGTTCCGCCGACAAGCTGCACCCCGGAGTGTGACAGTACAGTATTAACTGTAGAGAGCACAGCTGCATCGTTACCGGTACACAGATCGATACATACCGTATTCTTCGCCTCGGGTCTGATAGACCTTAACTTCTCCTCGTACTCCTTAATATCCTTGGCAGGCATGGTGGAAACAGATGTCAATGCTCCCGCTACTGCCGTAACTCCCGTAAACGCCGTAACTCCGACTCCCTCAGTACATACGCCCTTTTCATAACTCATGCCGATGCAGCCTATGCTTGGCACTCCCGGGAAAAGCTTTGCAAGCTCCTCCACATGCTTTTCAAACTGCTTGGCGTTTGACATAAGTATCAGCAGCTTCGGATCCTTGATGTTCCTTGTCGCTTCAGCAAGGTTTCCGTTACTGCTGCTTCCGTAGATTTGTTTCATTTGGTCAAATCTCCTTCCACTTTGATATAGAGTTACTGTACATGATCTTTTAAGTCTTCATCCTCCCGTCGCATCATGTTTATAGTTCAGAAAAAAGCCACCTATTATTATAAATGATTACACTCACGATGTCAATCGCTTTTATAGGCATATAGATATCAGGTGCCGTTTGCGGCTGTTTTTTAGTGATACTTGCCCTCCAGAACGTCCATGATATAAGCTCCGTACTGGTTTTTCTGATATTTCTCATAGGCTCTCAGCATCGCATCGCGGTCTATCCAGCCGTTCTCATAGGCGATCTCCTCGAGACAGCTTATCTTGCGGTGCTGGTGCGTCTCGATCGTATATACGAAGTTCGATGCCTCCACCAATGACTCGTGTGTTCCCGTGTCAAGCCAGGTGAAGCCCCTGCCTAAAAGCTCTACGGAGAGATTCCCTTTTTCAAGATAAATGCGGTTCAGATCCGTGATCTCGAGCTCGCCTCTTGCCGAGGGCTTTAAGGTCTTGGCGTACTCGACCACATGGTTGTCATAAAAATACAGCCCCGTCACGCAGTAGTTGCTCTTGGGGTGCTCGGGCTTCTCCTCTATGGATATGACCTGTCCACGCTCATCAAACTCAACTATACCGAATCTCTCGGGATCATCGACATAGTAGCCGAAGATGGTCGCGCCCTCCTCCTTGGAGGCTGCGTTCCTGAGTATGTCTGTCAGACCCTGTCCGTGAAAGATGTTATCACCCAGTACCATGGCTACCGGATCATCTCCTATGAAGTCTTCTCCTATAAGAAATGCCTGCGCCAGTCCGTCGGGGCTTGGCTGTACCTTATATGAAAGCTCGATGCCGAACTCATCCCCTCCCTGAAGCAGCTCCTCAAAGCGAGGCAGATCCTCCGGTGTCGATATGATCAGTATATCCTTGATACCCGCAAGCATGAGCGCAGAGAGCGGATAATATATCATCGGCTTGTCATATATGGGCAGAAGCTGCTTGGACGTGACCATCGTAAGTGGATACAGCCTCGTGCCTGAGCCTCCTGCTAAAACTATTCCTTTCATACTATACTTCCTCCTCTTAGTTATCGTCATATATAGTTTTCATATATCACTTAACACTGTCTTATGATCCATATATGGACACGAAAAATCATATCTCAGTATCTATAATTTTAGTTATAATATCTCTATAATACTAATCAGCTTTTATTCCTTAAATAATCGACATAAGTGCTTTGTTTTTTATCTTTATCCGAGAGTAATATTTCCGTCCCACCCAGCTCGTCAAGCGGCCAATCAACGCCGATATCAGGGTCGTTCCACATGATGCCGCCCTCGTCATCCGGATGATAAAAATCAGTTACTTTATAGCAAAACTCCGCCGACTCGGATAACACTAAAAATCCATGTGCAAAGTTCTTCGGGATAAATAACTGTTTTTTGTTTTCCGCAGACAGTCTGACACCGAACCACTTACCGAAGGTTGCGCTCCCCTCGCGCAGATCCACCGCGACATCATACACCTCGCCGCTCACCACACGTACCAACTTGTCCTGGGGATAGTTTATCTGATAGTGAAGCCCCCGCAGGACTCCTTTAACGGAGGCGGACTGGTTGTCCTGTACAAACACCTTGTCTATCCCTGCTTCCTTAAAGTCGTTGTAATTATAAGTCTCCATAAAGTAGCCGCGCGCATCGCCGTACACCGCCGGCTCGATGACACACAGACCCTGTATGCCGCCGCAGTCCTTTTCTGCTTTTATCTTGCCCATGTAACGCTCCTATCCGTACATCTTCTCGTAGTACTCCTGATATGCTCCGCTGGTTACTCTACTGAACCACTCGGGATTGTCAAGATACCACTGAACAGTCTTTTTAATACCATCTTCAAAAGCAGTCTCAGGTTCCCATCCGACTTCCTTTTTGATCTTGTCCGGAGCGATGGCGTACCTCCTGTCATGCCCCTTTCTGTCCTCAACATAAGTGATGAGATCCTTAGATACATTTTTCTTCCTCGGATCATCATCCGGGAGCAGTTCGAGCAGTGTTTCAATAACAAGGTTTACTATCTCGATATTTCTCTTTTCATTGTGCCCGCCGATGTTATATGTTTCAAAAAGTCTGCCCTTCTCCATAACCATATCTATACCCTTTGCATGGTCATCGACGTAGAGCCAGTCACGGATGTTCATCCCGTCGCCGTAGACAGGGAGCGGCTTGCCCTCAAGTGAGTTGTTGATGAGCAGCGGGATAAGCTTCTCGGGAAACTGATACGGTCCGTAGTTGTTGGACGTGTTGGTGATATTGGCGGGGAACTTGTATGTGTCCATATACGCCTTCACCAGCATATCCGAACCCGCCTTGCTCGCCGAGTACGGGCTGTGCGGGCAGTACGGTGTCGTCTCATAGAAATAGGACTCTCCATCATCTGGGAGTGAACCGAACACCTCGTCAGTAGAAACGTGCAGAAAACGCTTCCCCTCCTTAAAGCTTCCGTTAGGGAGCTCCCATGCAGCCTTAGCGCAGTTCAGCATGGTCGCCGTGCCGACTACGTTGGTGACGACAAAGACCTCGGGATCCTTTATCGATCTGTCCACGTGCGACTCTGCCGCAAAGTGAACCACGCGATCGATATCATTTTTCTGAAAAATATCCGCGATGGCACCACGATCGGTTATATCTGCACGGATAAATGTATAGTTATCCTTCTCCTCAAGATCCTGCAGGTTCTCAAGATTCCCCGCATATGTAAGCTTGTCGACATTGATGATACGGATGTCATCTCCGTACTTTCTGAACATATAGTGTATGTAATTGGAACCGATAAATCCGGCTCCTCCTGTCACAAGATAAGTAATCAATTCTATCATCATGATCCGCCCACATAAACGGATCATAGCTCCTTTCCCCCGGGATCACATACCGGGCATCATTCTTATATTTCGCACAATAATCCAATCATCGTCTGCATATATCTATCGATTTATATCCGCCTTCTCCTTCGCAACCCAGGTGGCAAACGCATCCTTCCAGTCACTCATCGGCTCCATCCCCTGCATGCGCAGCATGGCGTTGTCAAGTATGGAAAAAGGCGGTCTGTCGGCTGACGCGGGGTTCATCCTCTTGTACTCCCTGCTGCTCACATGCCTGACCTTTGTCGTCCTCCCGAACTGCCTGAATATCTCCTCCGCAAAGACTGCCCAGCTGACCGACCCCTCACAGGTCGCGTGGTACACTCCGTACAGATGAGTCGGTTCAAGCCTGTGGATGACCCTTGCAAGCTCATCCGCAGAGGTCGGCGATCCGAATTGGTCGTCCACGACGCTTATCTCGTCATGACTCTCGGAGAGCTTCAGCATCGTACGGACAAAGTTCTTTCCGTCACCGTACAGCCACGCAGTACGCAAGATGAACCACCTGTCCGAAAACTGTCTCACATAATCCTCACCCCAGAGCTTCGATCTGCCGTAAGCACTGATGGGATCCGGCCTCGCAGACTCCATCAGCGGCTCGGGATCAGTCCCCGGAAAGACATAGTCGGTAGAGATATGGATGACCTTTGCTCCGACCTCCATAGAGGCTATGGCGAGGTTTCTCGGGCCTAAGGCGTTTACCCTGAAAGCCGTTTCAAAATCAGTCTCGCAGCCGTCGACATTTGTCATGGCTGCGCAGTTTATGATGACGTCGGGCTTCCCGGATCTGACCATCCCGAGCACCGCCTCCATATCAGTTATATCAAGGGCTCTCACCTCACCGTCATCGGCAAAGTCGGTCAGTATAAATGAGACCTCGTCCCCATATTCCTTACGCACGGCTCTTCCCAGCTGTCCTTTGCAGCCGGTCAGAAGTATTTTTTTCAAGAGACCACCTCCCCGGTCGACCGTCCGAACTCATCCCGCCGGATCATCACTCATACTATTTTACATGAATTCCATACAAATGTCAACCGATGCGGGATCCGTCGTGAGGCCATAACATAAAAAAACACCGGCATCCTCGGAATACTCCGGACGCCGGGTCATCAGATCGCCGTCCTGCCCGTCACACCAGCTCCGGGCATCGGCGTTAAAATCTTTCCAGACACACTGGTCATATCAGCGTTTTATTTATCATCACTTTTTTTCTCGCGGGGTCTCACACGCATGGACAGCATCCCTATCACTACGCCGAGGATGACCGCCACACCGCCTATCATCAGAGACGAATCACCAAATACGCTCCCGACGCTGTCAGCAGCCGTGTTCTCTATGTTCTCGGCGGGGTCTGTCGTAGTCCTGATCCCCAGATAAACAAAATCCGATTCAAGCTCGGGCTTTTCTTCGGCTATATTTTTAAGTATCGGTACATATCCCGAGTCGCGCAGCTCCTTTATGGCTTCCTCCTCGGACAGAGCGGTAACTATCTTCATCTCGGATATATACTCGTTCTTCTCCGCGCCGTAAGCCACAGGGTCTGAAAGCAGTGCACAGATCATAAGAGTAACTATGATAAATATCGGTTTTCTCATACTTTTCATAGGCGACATGCACCCCCTCTCTTGTATATGCATATAATATCACGGCATGCGTTACAAAAGAGTTACACAAGAACAAAAGTTACTATTCACGCCCCGTTATACCTCAAACACAACATCGTCACGTCATCGAACTGCTCCGCATTACCTATAAACCGGTACACATCCCGGTCGATGTACATAAGTATATCATCCGGCATGG
>JAFSTZ010000417.1 GCA_017445525.1 Eubacterium sp. | reverse complement strand
GTATCAAGTTCAAACTGATGCTTATCATCGTTTTGATCATGGCTATCCCGTTGATCAGTGTTATGCTGGTCAGCTACTTTGCATCTCATTCGACAGCCATGGATGATGTCATCGAGATGAATGCTGCACAGGCCAAGCTTGTGAACTCTAACCTGAACTCGATTGTCATGCAGAACAGACAGGTTTTGCAGACAACGGCAAACTCGGTTACTGCGAGGAAGCTGCTTAAGGGCGAGCAGGATGTAGACAGTGTAAACAAGTGGCTTCAGGAGACAGATGCCGAGGTGGGAGACGGAAACGTTCTTGCTATCGCTGATACAAACGGTATGCAGATCGCAAAGTCGGCCGGCGACCTGGTTGATGTAAGCGAGAGAGAGTACTTCCAGGAGTGTAAAAAGACAGGAAAGTATTTCTGTTCCGAGCAGAACATCTCCAAGTCAAACGGCTCCAGGATCGTGACCATCATCTACCCTGTGTTTGATACTGACGGAAGCACATTCCTGGGTACAGTTCAGAGAAACTATGCTCTCGATCCCCTGACTGAGATATGTAAGGGTGAGAAGACAGCAGAGGAGCAGGATATATTTGTAGGAGATAACAACGGTGACGTTATGGCTCATACATCCATGGATCTGAATGGAGGAGAGCCGGTGAACTTCGCTTCTCAGCAGTGGTATACAGCTTCCAGAGACAACCCCGAAGCTACCGGAAGTTACGAGTCAAGTTTCAATGGCGGTGACTGGATCATCTCCTATGCGAGGGAGCCTGTAACCGGATGGGTTTCCGTAGTTGCTACCAACAAGACTGAGGCGCTCGGTTCAGCCAATCAGATGCTTCTCATCATCGTGCTTATCGGTGTGGGTATGCTGGTTGTTGCAGTTATCCTTGCGATCTTCCTTGCATTGTCATTTACCAAACCGATCGTGGCAGTGAGTGAGTCCATCGACCATCTGTCAGTCGGTGAGTTTGTACCGCTTGAGGATAAGAAACTTAAAGCTCGCAAGGATGAGCTTGGTGATATCGTAAGACATATTAATCAGTTGATCGAAAAGCTTACAAGCGTTGTGGAGAATATAAAGAGTGCATCACAGACGGTTACTGCACAGGCTTCTGATCTGGCATTTGCTTCAAATCAGATTTCCGATACGGCTAAGGAGATGTCAAACGCTATCAATGATATAGCAGACGGCGCTTCCAACCAGGCTGAGACCATAGAGAGAGCAAATGACGATGTAGGCGTTCTCTCAGATGCCATCAGTACTATGGCTTCTAGTGCAGAGACACTGGCAAATGAAGCACAGGATATGAACGTTGCCAGCCAGTCTTCAGCAGAGGCTCTTCAGCAGTTGTCTGGTAACATGAACTCGATGGGTGACTCCGTAGCTGATATCACAGAAACGATGAAGGCTACCAATGACGCCGTACAGAGTGTAAATGATAAAGTAGACGGTATCACATCGATCGCATCTCAGACCAACCTGCTTGCGTTGAATGCTTCTATCGAGGCTGCAAGGGCAGGAGAGGCCGGCAAGGGATTTGCGGTTGTTGCTGAGGAGATCGGCCAGTTGGCTACACAGTCTGCTACTACAGCTGCTGAGATCCGTGAGGAGATGGAGAATCTGCTTCGTCAGGCTCAGTCGGCCATCAGAAAGACTGATGAGGTTTCTTCGATCCGTATCGAGGTTAACGAGGTTCTCAGCAATACAGTTGACAAGATCAATGAGCTTATCAAGGATGTAGATGACACGGTAGGTGGTATACGCACTATCTCCCGGTTGACCGGAGACTGCGATACTTCGAGAGACCAGATCGTGGATGCTATGACGACGTTGTCATCAGTATCTGAGGAGAATGCAGCATCTACAGAGCAGACATCTGCTTCCATGGAAGAACTTGATGGAACTATCGGAACATTGACTGAGTCAGCGAGAAACCTGAATGAGGTTGCTGAGCGCATGAACAATGAGCTGGAGTTCTTTAAGATTTGAGGATAAAGATTTTTGGTGAGTAATTAGTTACTTAAAAAGATTCGGGAATCCATAATATATGTCCGCTCGGACACGCTTTCGCTTTTTTCCCGTACGTCACGTTATGCTGCTTGAAAAGACCAAGCCTGCATAACGACGTGCGGGAGACATTCCTCGCGTGACATATGTTATGGGATTCCCTTTTCATTTATGACCTTAGTTTATTTTCTAGCAAGGTTCTGGCGGCTTCAGGGTCGGCCTTGCCTTTCATTTCTCGCATGACCTGACCTATGAGAAAGCCTATGGCCTTGGTCTTGCCGGCATGGTAGTCGGAGACGGATTTGGGGTTTGCAGAGATCACCTGATCAATTATAGCTGAAAGTGCGTCGGTGTCGCTCACCATACCAAGTGAGTTGTCATCGACGTATTTATTTACATCCGTTATCTCGTTATCATATATCTTCTCAAATATTTCTTTTGCGGTAGAGGAGTTGATAGTATGCTGTTCATGGAGTGATATCAGATCGCAGAGGTTTTCGGGTTTTATCATCAACTGATCGGCCTCTGTTTCACGTTCGTTCATGATACGCATAGTTTCTCCTAAAAGCCAGTTAGATACTGCTTTGGGAGAGGCGCCGAGATTTACTGTTTCTTCAAAAATACATGACAGCTTCTTTTCTGATATTATCTGGTTGGCATCGTGTGCAGACAATCCAAAATCATGCATGTATCTTTCTGCTTTTGCCTGAGGGAGCTCAGGCAGACTTTTCCGGATCATATTTATATGTTCTTCGCTTATGGTAAAGAGTGGAAGATCCGGATCAGGGAAGTATCTGTAGTCCATCGCATCTTCCTTTGCTCTCATGATATATGACTCGCCTGCCGTATCGTCCCAGCGTCTGGTCTCCTGACTGATCTCGAGTCCCTGTTCCAGAAGAGATATCTGGCGTTTGCTCTCGTGCTCTATGGCTCTTGCTATCGCTTTAAATGAGTTGAGATTCTTCATCTCGGTCCGGGTGCCGAAAAGGCCGTATGAGTCGCCCTGATAAGAATTGATGTCGGAAGCTTTCGCAGCAGAGTGAACCATCTTGGACCGAAGGATAGGATCAGGCTGATATGAACTGGTGTCGGGATCGTTCACAACAGCGGTTTTTGTGTTTTCGATGGGGATCTTCGTGTTTATGAGAGGTGAAACCGGCTGCACCCCACGCTTTCTGACAGACAGGTTTACGTCGGCTCTGAGACTGCCCTCGTTCATCCTGCAGTCGGATACACCCAGACTGATTAGCAGCATACGAAGGTTTTTCAGATAGGATATCACCTCGCCGGCATTTCTCATATCCGGCTCGGAAACTATCTCCAGGAGTGGAACCCCTGC
>JAFSTZ010000416.1 GCA_017445525.1 Eubacterium sp. | reverse complement strand
TTCACCGGCACCCGACCAGTTTGGACTATACTTCAGTACAAGTTCCTCGCTCTTTCCCGCTATTGCATCATCAAACGGAAGCCACGCCATATAAAGAATCAGCAATTTTCCATTCGACTTTAACAATTCCGCAAGCTTCGACATGACACGCTCATGATCAAAATACCAGAAGCATTGACAAGCCGTGATTACATCGAAACTTTCCATCGGAAGATCTATATTTTCCGTAGGAACCGCCAAATAATCTATTTCCATTTTTTCTGCTTCAGACAATCGCTTTGCCTGCTCTATCTGTTCCGGTGAAATATCTGTTCCCGTCCAATTGGCTCCATATTGGTACATATTTCTTGGAAGCACCCCTGTTCCCGTTCCGAGATCAAGCACTTTCTGACCTTTGATGCAAAGTTCTCTATCTATAATCTTTTGGTAAAACTCTTTCGGGTAGATATCCCTGTACTTTGCATATTCCTCTGAAGTCCTTCCCCAGTCAAAAGCTTTTCCCGCATCTATCCGATTATCTGTTATTTCCATGATCAGTTTCTCCTATAATGATTACAGCATCACAAACCATCATGTATCCTTACGCAAGATATTTAGATGCATAGATCAATCTACGTAATCTTTCATCAATAATTTTAACATAAAAATCCGCTCTTGCATCTGAGATATGTAGAGTTTGTTGAACATTTGTTAGAAAGCATGGTGTAGGACGGCCTACCGGATTATTTATACGGAAACGGTTTTGCTTGCGCGTTTCCGTGCACCGGATCCCGGACGAACTGAAAACACTATAGTTACCAATACCAGCACGCCAAGGAAGGCAAGCTCTACAAGGATACTGGTCCATATATCTCCCATCGATCCTGTCTGAGCGCCGGAGAGCATATCATTGGCTCTTTCATACCAGTATGCAGGGAGGAATCTTGCAGCAGACAGGACGCCGTCACCGAGCATACTCTGTGGTACGAACACTCCGCATAGAAAGCACATCCCGAGTCCTATAATCTGAGTTATTATAGATACCGTGTTTTCTGCCGGATTGAAGCTTGCTACCAGTATAGCGATTGTCGCAGCTATCAGTGCAAATATAAAGCTGTTTAGTATCGCCATATATGCATTGGTTCCGGTGAACATTCCACCGTTTATGATGGTTCCTCCGATCATAAATATCAGCCAGATCCCAAGTACTATCAGTGCACTACCCGCAAAGATCTGTATGATATATTTTGATGAAGGAAGACTGGAACAGTTCATCCTGTAACGCTGATCTTTTTTCTTCAATACCAGAAGGACCGGACTGAGTACATTCAGCAGAACCGAGATCAACAGATAAGGCAGGTATCTGAATATTGATGCTATGCCCTCTCCGTAGTTCTCATCTTTTACATCTCCGCTGTCAAACTCGGCAAAGCTGATATCAGCCTGTATACCGATCTTTTCTTCAGTCTTTTTTATTGCTTCCGAAACATCATTACCGCTTTTTATAAATGAGCGCGTCATCCGGACGTATTCATCCAGATACTGTTGCATCATCGCTGTCGCATAGCTGTCATGCAGATGGTAGGTCTCAAAAAGAGAGTCCTTCATATCGGCCACATCAGTCTTTGCCAGTTTCTCAGCGTATCCTTTTTTTATAGTGAGACAGTAGTCCACCTGCTCATAATACATCGCATCCAGGATCACCTGTGAGTCTTTATTTATCTCTTTTATTGTATTATTTTTCGCTATGCTATCGATGAGACTTTTACTCTCTGCAGTGTTGTCCTCATCGTAGATTGTAATATCGATAGAGGTATCTTCAAAGTTAAACTCCTTTGTAGCAACCTTAACAAGCGGAAAGCATACGGCGAAAAAAACTATGATATAGATAAGCCCGCTGGGAAGTTTTGATTTGGCTATCTTAAAAAACAGTTTAAAGACTTGCATATTTTTTCCTCCTTGTCATCAGGAATCCACCTATCACAAATACTACAGAGAAACATATCATCGTAATTATTTTGAAGATAAATCTGCCAAGGTCAGCATCTACTTCAAGGTAATACAGTGAGTCGGCTATCACCGCAGCCGGATTCAGATCGTTTACTATGGGAACGTTCAGCTCTATGATAGCTTTCATATCACCCATCATCAAACCACTCATGAAACAAAGGATCATCGTCAATCCCATCAAGACTCCGATTTTGGTGCTCTGTGACCAGTTTTTAAATGATCCGACCATAAAGCCCAGTGACACGCCCATCATAGCTCCGAAGAATCCACCCAGATATACAAACGGGAGACGACTGCCATAGTCTACGCCGAGTACCAGCGTTTCATAGGTAACGCAGATCACTATACACAACCCCTGTACCAGGTAGCTTCCGATGAGTCCTGCGATCAATGAGGTAAGCTTACTTGTCGGTGAGCAGTTTCTCCTGGCGCCGAGATCAGACAGGTTTGCCTGATTTCCTACGGCGATATGAAGTCCCGTGATACATCCGAACATCGCTACCATAGCAACAATGTTGTACATATATGCCGTGAAAGGATCCGTGTTTCCGTTTGTCAGCGGCATATCTTCCTGTATGGTCATGTCTTGTGTCAGAACCTCGGTTACCTCCTGCAGATGCATAGGATTGTTCTCGATAGCATCGCGTATGATCGACTCCTGAGCCATGTAGTTCTCAGTAAACTTTCTCAGGATGGTCTGCTCGATGCCGTCAGTTTTGATCTTTATGGAGAGCTTTGTCTCCATCGAAGGCACGCCGACTGCGTCCATCATCTTGCCGAAGAAACTGAAGTCTTCATCTGACTCCTCTTTTTGTTCAGGTGTTTCGACATAAATGATCCCGACCACCTCGTCGTCCTCAAGTGCTTTCATCGCCTCCTCTTCGCTGAGGTAGGACACCTTCAGGAGTGGATTTTCACTGTTTTCGATCTCATCTATGATGGAGTGGAAGATCTCATTTTTCTCGTTCTCGACCACGGCCGTGGGGATAGACTGGAAGAGGACATCGTTTTCATATATACTTCCAAAGGCTATTTTCATAAGCGTTCCGAGTACGACCGGAAATATCATCAACCATATGATCAGATCCCTCGCTCTGATAGAGGTGAGAAGTTCGTATTTTAAATTATGGAAAAACATAAATGTTTGCTCCTTTCATATCTTTCGATCTGTCTTACTTTGTGATCGAGAGAGGCTCTCACGCACAGCCTCAGTCATTGTCTCTCAACTCTTTGCCCGTGATCTCCAGGAACACATCGTTCAGTGTCGGCAGCTCAGAGTATACTCTGCCGATATGGACATCTGACTCCTGCAGTGTTCCGAGTACTCTCGTCAGGTTGTGTCGGCCACCCGAGCAGCGGATGGTGAGCTTTATATAATCTCCGTTTTTCATCTCGTCATCATCGATAATATCCGTAACATCGTAGACATGCGGAAGCTCTCTGAGCTTATCCATCAAGGTGTTCAGCGGAGCATCAGGCTTTCCGACAGCCCCGTCAAATCTCATCTCAACATCGATAGTTTCCGTGTTCTTGATCAGCCCCTTCAACTCCTCCTTGGTGCCCTCGGCGATCTTTTTGCCCTTATCGATGATAGCGATGCGGGTACATATCTGTTCAACCTCTTCCATATAGTGAGTGGTATAAATGATGGTCGCTCCTTTATCGTTCAGCTCCATGATCCCCTCGAGGATGCGGTTTCTGCTCTGCGGATCGACTGCCACGGTCGGCTCGTCGAGGATGATCAGCTTCGGTTTGTGAGCTATGCCGCAGGCGATGTTAAGTCGTCTCAAGAGTCCTCCGGAGAGCTTTTTGGGGCGGAACTTCTTGAAGTCCTGAAGTCCGACAAACTCGATCGCTTCCTCAACATACTGCTTTCTGAGTGCTTTGTCGGTGATATACAGTCCGCAGAAGCAGTCGATGTTTTCATATACAGTCAGCTCATCATATACTGCAACGTTCTGCATGACGATCCCGATATTTCTCTTTATATCATAGGCTGTCGGTGTCATGGGCTTGCCAAATATCTCTATATCTCCCTTGTCATAGCTTAACAGCGAGAGCAGACAGCTGATCGTCGTTGTCTTGCCTGAGCCGTTCGGGCCCAGCAGACCGTATATCTCTCCCTGCTTTATCTCGAGATCCAGATGATCCAGAGCGATGAGCTCGGCGTATCTTTTTACGAGACCGTTGATCTTTACTACCGTGTTTTCCATGGCTTCCTCTCATTCCGGAGCTGGTGTTGTGCTCCTATTGTGTTTGTTTTTACGACGTAAGTATACAAAAAGCGGACACCT
>JAFSTZ010000415.1 GCA_017445525.1 Eubacterium sp. | reverse complement strand
TTCGATCACGCGCCGGTATCATCCGGCTTTTTTCTTTGCAAGATCCACCTGCTGGATGGTCCCCGGTGTCCCGTCTTCATGTAAAAATACTCCCGTTGAACGGATCACACCGCGTGTATCATTTGCAAGATCCTTCAGTGAAAACTCCGTCGGAGCATTTCCCAAAAAGATCGCACCGATCCCACGCACCCCGAGTCCTACGAGGACATCCTTGCCGGCAGAGTCTTTGGACCAGATCTTCAGCGTGTCATAGATGGGATCTGCCTCGTCGATCCAGCCGTTTCCATCCGCATCGTAGACTGACAGATCGGCAAACCCGTCACCCGACTTGGCGCCGAAAAGTTCGCTTCCGTCATTGATGATCCCGTCGCCGTTTTTGTCATATGCGAGGAATCCGCAAGCTTGTCCGAGAACTGCGATGTTGTCGAGCTCGCCATCCGCATCCAGATCAAAGTCAAATGTACGGCCTGTAAGCTCTGTACTGCCGGTTCCGAAGTTGATGACCAGTGGATCGACCAGCCCGCCATCCATAGACAGCTTGCGTGGTGTCTCTGTCCTCTCATAGCTTCGTCCGAGGAATAGCGAAGCATCAAAGTCGATCTGCCTGCCGTCAGCGGTAGTGACACTTCCGTTCGTATCGAAGCCGGTCAGCTCGCACTCGTATTCGTACGAGCCTTCCTCGTCCTCTGGGACGTTCTCCATGCGATACTCCCGCATCACGCGCATCCCCGTACGGTAGTTCTCGATAAACCTGTCAAAGAGTTCTTTTCTCTGCCTTAAGAGCAGATGAAACAACTCTCTTATAGACAGCGGTCTGAATATCGCTTTCGGTTCATCCGAACCCCGGTACCGACCCTTCGCTGATGATACCTGCGCAGTATCAGATGACAGGAACCTGCCCCGCACATCGTAGTTTTGATACATCTCTACGACTTCGGTTGACGTTGTTTTTTTCGTGATCGTCCGGCTCTCCGTAGCTGTAGGCGATGTCGTAGCATCCAAGACTTCGCCCCAGCCCTGAACCGATGACCGATCACGTGTCTGTCGCTTGTAAGCTCTGCCTGAACTCATAGCGACATCACTTGATGTAATCACCATGGCTACACACCTCCATGTATTAAATTGTTGATCACGATCTGCGTTTTTCAGTACAAAAATAACACGAATGTATCCTCATACATTCATCCGCAGAAACCTATAGTTACGGGATATATATCGACATTTATTTGACAAATAATTAGAGATATACAGATTATTCAGAGTTTATATGTTATCACTTTTCTAAAGTATGATTTTTCGGATAAGTCCATGAACTCTATCCGGAAAACTAAAAGATCTATTCAGTTAGAAAATGACTTTTGCGCACGTTGTCTCACTGCCGCATCCAGCTCACCTTTTAACTCATTCAGCTTGTCTTCGTCGGACAGTCCCCAGGCGAATCCTATAAATCCGAATTTCAGTGAGCCGGCTTTTTCTGCGAGCATCGTGAATCCCAGATTGTTTGCCTCATTGTGAGCGATATCGACAGCTATGAACGCAACCACACTTACGGCGCATGCAAATATGACAGTGATGATCCCGGTTACGAGACCGCCCTTGCCTTTATTTTTATCAGTTATTTTTCTTGATCTACATCCGAGGATGATCGCGATCACGCCTACTATAAATGAGAAACCTGCCCCGATGATACCGAAAAAAAATCCCATTATTATTGCAAGTATTATTCCGAGGATCCCGAGGGCAAGAGCAGATCTTGCAGGTGCTTTTTTGTTTTTATTATCAGTCATATTTTTATTCCAGTATTCATTATGAAAAATACAATGTAAAACCATAGATTCTTGAGTTTATAAATGCAGTCACCGTCTCGTTAAGTATAACATGCAACGATATGTCTGTAAAGATTTTTTTATTTTTCTCTTGATAGAGAGCTGATTTTGTGTTATAGTAAACTCTGTATGACATCATAGAAGTAGGTATTGGAGCATAAAAATGAAAAAATGGCAGAGAAATGCGCCTTGCTGGTGCGGTAGCGGAAAAAAGTACAAGATGTGTCATGAGGCTTTTGATGAGAGGATCCTGAGCTACGAGAAGAAAGGACATATCGTACCGGACAGGGGATTGCTGAAAAGTGAAAAGGATATAGAAGGCATCAAGAGAAGTGCTGTGATAAATATAGCCGTGCTTGATGAGATCGGCGAGAAGATACATGCCGGTATGAACACCCAGGAGATAGATGACATCGTGGCGACAACCACTGCAAAGATGGGAGGTATCCCTGCAGATCTCAACTATGAGGGGTATCCTAAAAATGTATGCACCTCGATCAATGATCAGGTGTGTCACGGTATCCCTTCAACAGATGTGATACTGCAGGAGGGAGATATCATAAATGTTGACTGTTCCACTATCCTTGACGGATACTTTTCCGATTCATCCAGGATGTACATGATAGGAGATGTCGATCCGGAGTGGCGTCGTCTGGTGGAGGTCACCAAGGAGTGCATGGAGGAAGGCATAAAAGCCGTTAAGCCCTGGACCTTTATGGGAGATATGGGACATGCAGTTCACCAGCATGCATTGAAAAACGGCTATTCAGTCGTGAAGGAGATAGGTGGTCATGGCTGCGGGCTGGAGTTTCATGAGGATCCGTTTGTGAGTTACGTATCCAAGCCGGGGACCGAGATGCTGATGGTGCCGGGCATGGTATTTACTATCGAACCCATGGTGAATATGGGCAAGGATAAGATTTTTATTGACGAGGATAACGGCTGGACAGTTTATACCGATGACGGATTGCCTTCCGCACAGTGGGAGGTTGAAGTACTTGTAACAGAGGACGGATGCGAGATACTGTCGTACTGATTCCGGCTTGAATGATCGATCAAATGCATTATTTATAAGCCAATATTTATATCATATAAATAAAAAGGAGAAAGTCATGCGCAAGGAACTTGAGAAAACCTACGATCCGAAAGATATAGAGGATCGTTTGTATGAAAAATGGATGGAGAAAGGATACTTTCATGCGGAGGTAAATGAAGATAAAAATCCGTATACCATAGTGATACCGCCGCCGAATATTACAGGGCAGCTTCACATGGGACACGCTCTGGACAATACTCTTCAGGATATCCTTATCCGTTTCAAGAGGATGCAGGGATACGAGACTCTGTGGATGCCCGGTACCGATCATGCTTCCATAGCGACCGAGGCAAAGATCGTAGAGGCGATGAAGGCTGAGGGAGTGACCAAGGATGACATCGGCAGGGAAGCGTTTTTGGATCGTGCCTGGGAGTGGAAAAAAACCTACGGCGGACGTATAGTATCTCAGCTCAAAAAGATGGGCTCATCCTGTGACTGGGAGCGTGAGCGCTTTACCATGGATGAAGGCTGCAACAAAGCTGTTAAGGAAGTATTTGTAAAGCTTTATGATAAAGGGCTTATTTATCGTGGTGAGAAGATCATCAACTGGTGTCCGAAGTGTCTTACTACCATCTCCGATGCAGAGGTTGAGTATGAGGATCAGAAGGGACATTTTTGGCATCTGAGATATCGTTTCAAGGACAGTGATGATTATATCGAGCTTGCTACGACCCGTCCGGAGACACTTCTCGGAGACACTGCAGTTGCGGTTCATCCTGATGATGAGAGATATAAGGATCTGGTTGGCAGGACTTTGATACTTCCTATCGTTCACAGGGAGATCCCTCTTATCGCGGACGAGTATGTAGATATGGAGTTTGGAACCGGTGTTGTTAAGATCACTCCGGCACACGACCCGAACGACTTTGAGGTCGGACTGAGACATAATCTCCCGATCATAAATGTTCTGACTGATGATGCTAAAATAGTAGAAGATTATCCGCAGTATGCCGGTATGGACAGATATGAAGCCAGAGAGGCTGTTATAAAGGATCTCGAGGCTGAGGGTGCTTTGATCAAGACAGAGGATCACGACCACAATGTAGGAACCTGTTATCGATGCGGAACTACAGTTGAGCCTAGAGTCAAGGAGCAGTGGTTTGTAAAGATGGAGCCGCTTGCAAAGCCTGCCATCGACGCGGTAAAAAAAGGTGAAACAAAGTTTGTTCCGGAGCACTTTGACAAGACTTATTTTCATTGGCTTGAGAACATCAGGGACTGGTGTATATCGAGACAGCTCTGGTGGGGACACAGGATCCCGGCTTATTACTGCGATGATTGCGGTGAGATGATAGTGACCAAGGGTGACCGTCCGTCCTGCCCGAAGTGCGGCAAGGTCATGCGTCAGGATCCAGATACACTTGATACATGGTTCAGTTCTGCACTGTGGCCGTTCTCTACGATGGGCTGGCCCGAGCAGACAAAAGAGTTTAAATATTTCTATCCTACAAACACACTTGTAACCGGTTATGATATCATCTTTTTCTGGGTTATCAGGATGATGTTTTCCGGGATCGAGCATACCGGTCATGTGCCTTTTGATACGGTACTTATCCACGGCCTGGTGCGTGATTCGCAGGGGCGCAAGATGAGTAAGTCTTTAGGCAACGGTATCGATCCTCTGGAGGTCATAGATAAATACGGGGCCGACGCACTCCGTCTCACTCTTGTAACAGGAAACGCTCCCGGCAACGACATGCGTTTCTACTGGGAGAGGGTAGAGTCGAGTAGAAACTTCGCAAACAAGGTATGGAACGCGTCACGATTTATACTGATGAACTTCGAGAAAAATGAAGGCCTTTCATATGATAACGTATCATCGGATGAGCTCACCCAGGCAGATCGTTGGATCATATCAAAGATGAATAATCTGACCCGCGATGTCACCGATCTTATGGAGAAGTTTGAACTTGGTATCGCGGTATCAAAGATATATGATTTTATCTGGGAAGAGTTCTGTGACTGGTATATCGAGATGGTTAAGCCCCGTCTCTACAGTGATACCGATGAGACCAAGGCAGCGGCATTGTATACTTTGAAGACGGTGCTGATCGATGCGTTGAAGCTTTTGCATCCGTACATGCCGTTTATAACCGAGGAGATATATCAGACGATCATAGATGATACAGAGCAGTCGATCATGGTATCTGACTGGCCGAGCTACTCAACGGCTCGCGACTTTGCTGAGGACGAGGAGAAGGTTGAGCGTATCAAAAATGCTGTCTCCGGCATTAGGAATCTCCGTGGAGAGATGAATGTTCCGCCGAGTCGCAAGGCACTTGTTTATGTAGTGTCAACCTCTGATGCAGTATGTTCTGACTTTGAGGAGAACAAAGTATTTTTCCAGACACTTGCACTGGCAAGTGATGTTATGGTTCAGGCAGATAAGAGCGGTATACCCGACGATGCAGTATCGGTAGTTATCGAGGATGGAACCATCTATATTCCGTTTGATGAGCTGGTAGATGTAGAGAAAGAGATCGAGCGTCTCAAGAAGGAAGAGAAGCGTCTCGCAGGTGAGCTTACCAGATCTGAGAAGATGCTCGGCAACCCGAACTTCGTCAACAAGGCTCCTGCCGAGAAACTCGCAGAAGAGCGCGCCAAGCAGGAGAAATACCAGAGTATGATGGCACAGGTCAAGGAGCGCCTCGCCTCACTCGAAAAGTAATTATCGAGAATGACCGGGCTTTTTACAGCCTAATCACGAATTGTTATATTTGTCCGAGATCTTTACTCAGTACAGAGTATCGGGCTCGTAGAACCATTGGGCTCTTTACAGATTTATCATGATGGATATTTCTGTAGAGTCCTGATACTGGAGCGGCGTGTGGAGCATATTTCAAGCAGGCTTTATGTGCCTGCAAGAAATATGCTGCCACACATAAGCGCTCCGGGCAGCATATCACACAGGAGGACCCCACCATGTTAAACTTCGAGGAAGAGCTCGAAAAGTTCGAGCCTTGTAACGACGTCGAGAAAGTCGAGGACGTTGTCTACAGCAACAACATGACCGACGTGACCGACATAATAAAAGAGATTGTACAGGATGCTAAAAATACACTGTAATTATTGAAGGAGAGGATCGTTATGAGATGTCCTGTTTGCGACGCTCTGATACCCGACAACGCCGTCGAGTGCAATTTTTGCGGCTCTGATCTGTCGGTAGTTCAGTACGTAAAACGTATCTCAGGCACATATTATAATATAGGTCTCGAAAGAGCCAAGGTCAGGGATCTGACCGGTGCTATAGCCGCACTCAAGCAGAGTTTGCGCTATTACAAGGCAAACAAGGATGCAAGGAATCTTTTGGGACTGGTATATTATGAGATAGGGGAGATCACATCAGCGCTCGGTGAATGGGTTATTTCCAAGTACCTTACACCGGAGAAAAATGCAGCTGATTATTATATAGATACACTTCAGAAAAATCAGGTAGCTATCGATGCAACCGATCAGACTATAAAGAAGTATAATGCGGCACTTCAGTCAGCCAAGTCGGGGAATCCCGATCTCGCTGTTATACAGCTTAAAAAAGTATGCAGTTTGAACCCGCATTTTGTCAGGGCAGCACAGCTTTTGGCACTTCTTTATATGCATGAAAAAGAGTATGCAAAGGCAGAAAAATGTTTGCTGCGTATACAAAAAATAGATAAAAATAACACTACAACGCTCAGATATTTAAAAGAATTATATGAGTATACCGGAGGCGCTGAGCCGGCTGATAAACCTAAGAAAGTAAAGGCAAAAAAAGATCCTCTGGAGAACGTAAAACCGGTAGGCACATACAAGGAAGAAAAGAAATCATTTATGCCGTTTTTCTTTGTTGTTATGGGTGTTATATTGGGACTTGCTATCGGAGTATTTCTCATACATCCTACCATAGAAAAAAGCAATCAGACTACCGGAAGTGAGATAGCTCAGGCAAACGATCAGATATCCGTAAAGGAGTCACAGATATCGGCACTTGAGGCAGAGAAAGAAGAGCTTCAGGGGCAGATCGACGAGCTTCAAAAGACCATAGAGACAGCCGATACAAAAGCACAGACCGAGGCGGAGAACTATGAAAAGCTGTTAAAGGCAGTAAGTCTTTATATAGCCGGAGACAAGCTTGGTGCGGCGGCAGCGGTAGGTACCTGTGAGAAAACAGATTTTGCACTTAAGGAAGCACAGGGACTGTATACTACGGTATCGACCATATCCGAGGAGGATTTGAAGGGTCTTATCGCTCAGGCAAGAGAAACCATAAATACCAGTTATGATGAAGCATTAAAACAGCTGAGGGCTCTCAATAAAGTTGCAAAAAACAATCAGCAGATCCTTTATCTGATCGGAAGATGTTATCACTATAAAGGCAATGTTAAAAAAGCCAAAAAGTATTATGAACTTGCGATAGCCGTTCAGGCCGGAACCGAGGAAGCAGTACAGGCCGACAGATATCTGACCGAGCTTTCCGGAGGCACTCCTGTCACCACCCAGGAGGATCATACAATGGAAGATGATACGGCTACAACTGCAGGTAATAATACCAGAAACAACAGAAATAATACAAGGAATAATACCGGTGATGAAACAGTAGATACAACCGGTGATATTACAGGAGATACCGGTGAAACAGTTACCGAATGACGATTGCCTGTTGTGCCGGTTTATCTGACGGATAACTCAAAACAATCGGAGAATGATCGATGATATTTGATACACATGCACATTATGATGATGAAGCATTTGACACAGACCGGGAGGAGATCCTTTCCGGTCTGTCTTCACATGGGATCAAAAACATCGTCAACATCGGCGTAGATATCCCGACAAGTAAAAACAGTATAGAGCTTGCAGAGATTTACGATTTTATATATGCAGTCATCGGCTTTCATCCCAGTGAAGTGAAAGAAATGACTGAAGATGATATCGATTGGCTGAGAGCGCATGTATATAAAAATGTATCTGCCGAAGAGCGCATAAAACATGAAGAAATAAAAGATAAAGAAAGAAATGATAAGGTCATCGCTATCGGTGAGATCGGACTTGATTATCACTGGTCGGAGTCTGAAGAGGAGAATAGAGATCAGCAGCATTGGTTTCGCAGACAGATAGCTCTGGCAAAGGAAGTCGGACTGCCTATAGTAGTTCATTCGCGCGATGCGGCAGCGGATACTATGCAGATCATAAAGGAGGAGAAGGCCTACGAGACAGGCGGCATCATCCATTGTTATTCGTACTCAGCCGAGCAGGCAAAGGAGTATGTAGATATGGGCTTTTACATCGGTGTCGGAGGTGTAGTAACATACAAAAACGGTCGCCGACTCAAAGAAACGGTAGAAGCTGTCCCCCTCGATCATATCGTCCTGGAAACCGACTGCCCCTATCTCTCTCCCGAACCCTTCCGCGGCAAGCGCAACGACTCCACCCGCCTGCCCTATATTGTGGAAGCTATTGCCGCGCTTAAGCGCACGAGCTCGGAGGCAGTTATTAACCAGACATATAAGAATGCCGTAAGTGTATACAGATTATAATAGAACAATAATAGAGCAGTTTCCCAGTTGGATTTGTATATCAATTCATGCGAGGGACCTGTCTTCGACGTCGTTGCGCAGGCGAGGTTTTATCGAGCCGCACAACGTGACGCCGAAGAATGGTGGAAACGAAGTCCCGAGCAAATTGATATACAATCCAACGGAAAAGTACAGGTAATTAATTATGGATGCCATTTCAGAAACATATAAGTTAATAGATAAATACTCCATCCATGCGCGCAAGCGTTTCGGGCAAAACTTCCTCACCGACCCCCACGTCCTCGACAAGATCATCGACGCCGCGGGAGTATCGAAGGAAGATTTTGTGCTGGAGATCGGTCCCGGCCTCGGTACCATGACGAGAGTTTTAGCAGAGCGTGCAGGCCGTGTCCTGGCGGTAGAGATCGATTATGATCTGGTAGATATACTCGAGCGCGAGATAGTTCCGTTGTATGACAATCTGGAGATCATCGAGGGTGATATACTGAAGCAGGATGTCCGTGCTATAGCAGATGAATATAACAACGGACGCCCCATAAAGGTAGTAGCGAATCTCCCGTATTATATCACCACACCTATCATCATGGAGCTTTTGGAAAAATGCTCCGGTCTTTCTTCGTCGAACTGTGAATCTGTAAAGGCTGAGAACACACATTCCGATGATATCGTGAACTCATCCCGTATCATCGAAAGTATCACTGTTATGGTGCAAAAGGAAGTAGCTGATCGTATGCTTGCTGCCCCCGGAGATAAAAACTGCGGAGCGATAACCTACGCCATCAACTATTATTCCAAACCCTACCTGGCAGCGAACGTTCCGCCTAACTGTTTCAAGCCGCGTCCCAAAGTCCACAGCTCGGTCATTCGTCTGGATATCCTTGAGGAATCACCGGTAAAAACCTCGGATGAAACACTTATGTTTAAGCTTATCCGTGCTGCCTTTTCGCAGCGTCGCAAGACTCTTTTAAACGCAATCTCAAACAGCGCAGAGCTCGACTTAAGCAAGTCGGAAGTATCTAATGCCCTTACCGAAGCCGGCTTAGATCCCGCCGTCCGCGGCGAAAAACTCACGCTCTCGGATTTTTCTAACTTGTCAGAAATTCTCCGAAATTTCTAATTACGAAACCTTTCGCTGAACGAATAATTTCCATTGACTTTCCACCATTTTTGTAGTATAATAATTAAAGGCCTCGCTTTGCGTAGGTACTTTTACGAAACTTTTCGAAACAGGAGCCGCTAAAAGATGAAAAAAGCAGCTTTTATACTAAAAAAAACAGTATCAGTCACACTGGCGTTTCTCATGCTTCTTTCCTTTAGTGCATGTGGTAAAAGGGAAGAGGTAACCGTGTCTATCTGGACTCCCGAGGCCAAGTATGATATGATGAATGAGTTTATGCAAGAGTTTGCTAAACTGCATGAGGACGAGATAGACCTAAAGTATTCAGTAAGCCGAGAAGAAGAGGATACTTGTAAGGAAACAGTTTTGGCGGATATAGATGGCGCAGCGGATATTTTTCCATTCCCTGATGACCAGCTTGATGAGTTAAAAGAAGCCGGTGCTCTCTTGGCACTTGATGTTGATCCTGCTACAGCTTTAGCACCCTTCGGAGGAACCGGTTCGGTGGCATATCAGTCTGTTGTAAGAGATGATAAGATGTATGCTTATCCGGAAACTGCCAACGGATATTTTTTATACTATAATAAAAAGTATTTATCAGAAGAGAATGTAAAATCACTTGAAAAGATGGTGCAGATTGCCGGAAATATAAATAAAAAAGTATCTATGGATTTATCTTCGGGCTGGTATCTGTATTCGTTTTTCAGAGGTGCAGGTCTTACGTTGAAACTTGATGAGACGGGAAAGAAAAATATATGTAACTGGGATTCCTCGGATACAGGCATCACAGGTAGAGAAGTGGCACAGGCTATAGCTAATCTTGCTGTTCAGAGAGGCTTTAAGTCTATGGATGATGATGAGTTTATCAAGTCTGTTCAAAACGGCAGAGTTATAGCGGGCATAAACGGAGCATGGAACGCAGAAAAGGTGTTACATGCTTGGGGAGCAGGATATGCTGCAACGAAGCTTCCGACTTTCAGAGCCGGACATACGGATCTGCAGATGGGGAGTTATGCGGGTTATAAGGTTCTCGGTATAAATGCAAAAACAAAGCATCCCGAGTGGTGCCGTAAGATAATAGAGTTTATCGTATCAAAGGATAACCAGATAAAGGAGTTTGAAAAGACCGGTGAGGTTCCTGCCAACCTTGAAGTGGCAGATGATGAGAAAGTTAAAGATGCGCCGGCTGTAAAAGCTCTCTCGGATCAGTCAAAGTATGCTGATCTTCAGAGGGTGGCTCCGAGTTACTGGGATGCGGCAGGGAAGTTTGGGATCACTCTTGCTTCCGGAAATCCCGACAAAAAGAATATAAGTGTTTTGTTATACACTATGGTAAAGGATATAACACGATGATCAAAGCAAGAAGAGAAAGAAAGGCACAGAGCAATACTATGCGACGTAGTAAGCTGTCTGTAAGGATAGCTTTTATCACTATACTCTCTTCTTTGTTTTCCATACTTGCGCTCGAGTTTATCTATGTATACATGCAAGGAGTTGTTGAGGATTATGAGCATGTTATAGATGTGGATCTCAATGATGAAGAGCTGATGGATTCGATCATGGTTGATATGCACCAGCATCAGGGCATGGTTTTCGAGCATATGGTTGAGCCTGAAAAGATAGCCAGGCAGGAGATAATGGATGAGGCAGCTCTTGTTGAAAAGCGCCTCAAGGAGAACATGATGACACTCGGTGAAAGCGTGAGGGGAACCGAGTATGAGGCTGTATTTCATGATATCTTTTCCGATATGTCGACATATGTTAAAAATGTAAAGCTTGTTGTTGACATGACAAAGGAACACAAGGAACAGACCGCCAATGTTTATATGGTAAACGAGTTGATCCCTCTGGTCCAGGATATGGACAAGCAGGTTGAGAAGCTGGGAGATATGATCCATAACAACGTTGAGGAAGTAAAGATCAAAGTTAAATCAGATACGGATATGATGAGGATCATCACCTACGCGGTTCTGTTGCTTCTTGTTCTTTCATCGGCATTTAACGTGTCTTATTGTATACGTATATCAAACGAAATGGTAAGCAGAGATCTGCTTACCGGTGTGGCAAACTTCGATCATCTCATAAATGTCGGAGAGAAGCTCGGCAAGAGAAACAGACTTAAGAATTATTCCGGATTGGCTATCTCCATAAAGGATTTCAAGTTTATAAATCAGGAGTACGGATCGGTTATCGGAGACATCGTTCTCAAGTCTTATGCCACCGCCCTGAATGAGAAGTTGATCAGAGGTGAGCTGCTGTGCAGAAACGGCGGTGACAACTTTCTCGCACTTGTAGAAAAGGAAAGAGTTGAGTCATATCTTAAGGAGATAAACAAGGTTCCTGTGGACGTCGGAGATAAACTCGGACTTACGGTTACTTCCAGATGCGGCATTTATCAGATAGCAGAGGATGATACTATATATGATATGGTAAATGCCGGTTTAATAGCTGTGGGCGAGACCAGAACATCAGGTGCACAGGATTATGTATGGTTCCGCAGGGAGCGTCGTGATGAGATGATCCGCAGGAAAGATATCCTGAACGGGTATCACAGAGCTATCGATGAAGAGGAGTTTGTAGTTTATTATCAGCCCAAGGTCAATCTGAGAACCCGTACCTTGTGTGGCTGTGAGGCGCTTGTGAGGTGGATCAGAAACGGCGAGCTGGTGCCGCCGGGATCATTTATACCGGTACTCGAGAACGATGGGAAGGTTCAGGAACTGGACTTTTATGTGTTTGATAAGGTGTGCCGCGATATAAGTGATTGGCAGCGCAGAGGATTGCAGCCGGTACGTGTATCGTCAAACTTTTCAAAGCTTCATCTTCACAACAAGGAGTTTGCCGAGGATGTGTTGGCGGTTGTTGATAAGCACGGGGCGGATCCATATTATCTTGAGACGGAGCTTACGGAGTCGTCCGGATATGAGGATTTCAATGCATTGACACACTTTGTCTCTGAGATGAAGGAGGCGGGTATACATACGTCCATGGATGATTTCGGAACCGGTTATTCATCGCTTTCTCTGCTGCGTGATATCGATATGGATGTTATAAAGCTGGACAGAACATTTTTGCGCGATCAGTATGATGCAAAAGAAGAGAAGATGGTAGAGAATATCGTTCGCATGATACATGATCTGAATCGTCATGTTATCTGCGAGGGCGTTGAAACGGAAGAACAGGTTGAGTTTTTGAAGAGAGTCGGCTGTACTATGGCACAGGGATTCCTCTTTGACAGACCTCTCTCCAGGGAGGACTTTGAGAAGCGTTTGATAAATCCTTACTATGATTGATTGTTACTATTCAGGCTGGAGATAGGATCTTTCCGGATGGGGAAGACGGCCGTGAATAGTGATGTTTTATGGGTTTCTTTATGATGGGTTTGAGGTAACCTGATATGGCTAAAATTATCTATAAGGCTGTTGGCCTGATCCTTATATTTATCGGTGCTTTGATATTTTTCGGGCATCAGATGAAGACAAATTATGAGGTGACCGGCGAGCAGCTTTCTTTATCGGAAGAGACACTTCCCGTACTTATTCTCGAGACAGACGGACATGAGATAAATCCTCTGTATGCTTACGCTGCATCTATGTCTTCGAACGTCATCAGAGAGTCCATGACGCCGTTGAGTCATG